>CACZSO010000021.1 GCA_902783795.1 uncultured Eubacteriales bacterium | reverse complement strand
AGGCAGCAGCTGAAAAACGGCCCGCATGTATGAAGGAGGAAAAACAATGGGTAAGGATTTAATGGAGTTCTCTCCGGATATTTTTTCACTGAAAGATAAGGTGATCATGATCACAGGCGCTAACCAGGGTCTGGGTCTGGCTTATGCGATAGCCCTTGCTAAGATGGGCGCCGATATTTTTGTGCCCCATTTTACGGATGATGTTTCAGAAGTAAAAGAAAAAATAGAGTCTATAGGACGGCGGATCGGCTTCTCACAGGGCGATCTTACGGATCCAGAATATAGGAAACGCTGTGTCCAGGACTGCCTGGATATGTATGGCAGGATCGATGTGCTGATCAATAATGCGGGCATGAATTTTGCTGCGCCTTATATTGATTTCCCGGATGGGCGTTGGAAAGCGGTCATTGATCTTCAGCTGGAAGCTGTGCACTACCTGTCTCATCTGGTAGCCCCCATCATGAAGGCCCAGGGCGGCGGAAAGATCATCAACATCGCTTCGGCACTTTCTTTCTCTGCAGATCTGAACGCTACAGCCTATACTGTGGCTAAACACGGCATCGTGGGTCTTACCCGGTCCATCGCGACCGAACTGGGGCAGTATGGCATCACCTGCAATGCGATCGCACCCGGATTCTTTGAGACAGATGCCAATATCGGCGTGCGTACCGCGGATCCCGGTCTGTATGAGCGTGTAAGCCGCCGCATCCCGTCAGGCGATGGCAAGAGCTGGGGAGATCTTTTCGACCTGATGGGGCCCATGGTCTTCCTGTGCAGCCGGGCCGCAGATTATGTAAACGGTGATGTACTCATTGTAGATGGCGGATTCAAGGCACAGATGGTGTGATCCTTAGAACAAAGGACATGATAAAAGATGACAGACAGACGGCAGCTTAAAAAAGCTGCCGTCTGTTTTTCGGGACACCTCATCAGTCAGCCTGCGGCTGACAGCTTCCCCTCAAGGGGAAGCCGTGTCTCTGCTTTTCTTTCAAGGGGAAGCCGTGTCTCTGCCTTCCCCTTGAGGGGAAGGTGCCCCGAAGGGGCGGATGAGGTGTCTGTCATATAAACTCTTGTTTTTTCTTTGATTTCATGATATTCTTTTTACGGTTTTTCAGGAAGGATTTTTATTTATTATGGCAGCTGATCTCAGTAAAATCCGCAATTTTTGCATTATAGCCCATATCGATCACGGGAAGTCTACCTTGGCAGACCGGATCATAGAAAAGACGGGACTTCTGACCGCCAGAGAGATGCAGAGCCAGGTCCTGGATAATATGGATCTGGAGCGTGAGCGCGGCATCACCATCAAAGCGCAGGCAGTCCGGACCATCTACAGGGCCAAAGACGGAAATGAGTATATTTTTAACCTGATCGACACGCCGGGGCATGTGGACTTTAACTATGAAGTTTCCCGTTCCCTGGCCGCTTGTGACGGCGCCATTTTAGTGGTAGACGCAGCCCAGGGCATCGAAGCCCAGACATTGGCGAATGTATACCTGGCCCTGGATCATGACCTGGAGGTCTTCCCGGTCATCAATAAGATCGACCTGCCCTCAGCGGATCCGGAGGGCTGCGCTAAAGAGATAGAAGATGTCATTGGCATCGAAGCCATGGACGCTCCGCGCATTTCGGCTAAGACCGGCGAAAATGTGGAGGATGTGCTGGAAGCCATCGTACAGAATATCCCGGCACCTGTAGGGGACAGTGAAGCCCCGCTGCAGGCCTTGATCTTTGACTCTCTGTATGATTCCTACAAAGGGGTCATCGTCTTTGTACGGATCAAGGAAGGGACTGTGAAGCCGGGAGACCGCATCCGTATGATGGCCACAGGGGCGGAAGCCGATGTGGTAGAGACCGGTGTGTTTGGTGCGGGGCAGTTCATCCCTTATCAGGAAGGCCTTTCCGCAGGCATGGTGGGCTATATCACAGCCTCCATTAAAAACGTACAGGATACCCGTGTGGGCGATACCGTGACATTAGCGAAACGGCCGGCTAAAGAACCTCTTCCCGGGTATAAGCGGGTGCAGCCCATGGTCTACTGCGGCATGTACCCGGCAGACGGCGCCCATTATCAGGACTTGCGGGATGCCCTTGAAAAACTGAAACTGAATGATGCTTCCCTGTTCTTCGAGCCGGAGACCTCGGTGGCCCTGGGTTTTGGCTTCCGCTGCGGCTTTTTGGGACTTCTCCATCTGGAGATCATCGAAGAGCGGCTGGAAAGAGAATATAACCTGGACCTGGTGACGACGGCACCTTCTGTGGTCTATAAGATCCATAAGACAGACGGCACGGAGATCGATCTCACGAACCCGACGAATATGCCTCCGGCTGCAGAGATCGATTATATGGAAGAGCCCTTCGTGGCGGCAGAGATCATCGTGACATCGGAGTATATCGGGTCTATCATGGAACTCTGCAATGAAAGAAGAGGCATCTATAAATCCATCGAATATATCGAGACAAAACGGGCAGTACTGAAATATGACCTGCCGCTGAATGAGATCATTTATGACTTTTATGATGCGCTGAAATCCCGTTCCCGCGGTTATGCTTCTTTCGATTATGAACTGAAGGAATATGTGCGCTCGGAACTGGTAAAACTGGACATCCTGGTGAACCATGAAGAGATCGATGCGCTTTCCTTTATCGTATATGCGGGATCTGCCTATGAGCGGGGCCGCCGCATGTGTGAAAAACTGAAAGAAGAGATCCCCAGGCATCTGTTTGAGATCCCTATCCAGGCGGCCATCGGTTCTAAGATCATTGCAAGAGAGACCGTGAAGGCAGTGCGTAAAGATGTGCTGGCAAAATGCTACGGCGGCGATATCACGCGGAAGAAGAAGCTTTTAGAGAAACAGGAAGAAGGCAAGAAGCGGATGAGGACCTTCGGAAATGTGGAGATCCCCCAGAGTGCTTTCATGTCTGTTTTGAAACTGGATGATAACTGATGGAGATCTACGTACATATTCCGTTCTGCGTACAGAAATGCCTGTACTGTGATTTCTTCTCAAGGACATCCGATGAGTCTGTCAAAGACCGGTATTTTCGTGATCTTGAAGAGGAGATCAGGGAGGATGGACGGACCGGTTCCTATGTAAGTTCCGTTTTTTTCGGCGGCGGGACACCTTCCTGTGTGCCGGAAGAAAGGATCATAGAGATCCTGGACCTGCTGAAAGAAAAGTACCGGGTCGATCCGGCGGCAGAGATCACGCTGGAAGCTAATCCCGGGACATTGACAAAAAAGAAACTTAAGCTGTATCAGGAAGCAGGCATCAGCCGGCTGTCCCTGGGGCTTCAGTCTGCAGATGACAAGGTCCTTAAAAAGCTGGGCAGGATCCATGATTTTGCCGCATTTGAAGAAAGCTTCCGGCTGGCGCGGGAGGCAGGCTTTACGAATATCAATGTGGATCTGATCTCTGGGATCCCGGGACAGGATGCGAAGAGCTTCGAAAAAAGCATGAAAAGAGTCCTTAAGCTGGGACCTGAGCATTTATCTGTCTATAGCCTGATCATTGCCGAAAACACTCCTTTTTATGCGTTGTACGGGCCGGAAGGAAGCCTGAAAGAAACACTTCCGTCTGAAGAAGAGGACCGGGAGCAGGTAGAGATGACCCGGGCCCTCATGAAAGCCTATGGGTACCGGCAGTATGAAATATCTAATTATGCCAGACCCGGGGCTGAATGCCGGCATAACATCGGCTACTGGACCCAGGAAGAATATATAGGGTTCGGGGCAGCCGCCGCCTCCTTTTATTATACAGATCCTGAAAAAACAAAGGCTGAACGGGTCAAGCATGCAGAAAGTATGGACTGGCGAAAACTGCCGCCGGAAGAAAAAGAGGAACTTTCCCTTAGCGGCCTTATGGCAGAATATATGATCCTGGGACTCAGGATGAATGAGGGGGTCACAGGAACTAAGTTCAAAGAAATGTTCGGCCGGGAGATGAAAGATGAGTACGGCCATATACTGGACCGTTATGAAACTTACGGTGTAGTAAAACAAGAAGGAGACAGGGTCTTCCTTACAGATTATGGCCAGGATGTCTGTAATCTGCTGTTTGAAGAATTCCTGTAAAGAGAAGGGAGTCATTTATGGATATGGCATTAGTACTGTTAAAACGCATCATCGTCATGTTCGCTTTTATGATGGTGGGTTTTTTCCTGTACAGAAAAAAACTGGTTACAGATGAAGGAACAAAGGGGCTCGGCAATTTGCTTTTGTATATCGTTGTACCGGCCGTCATCATTAAATCCTTCAATATCCCGCCTTCTCATGAGATGACCGTGAACATGCTGATCTCATTCGCTGCCGGTCTGTTTGCCATGACACTTTCCGTGTTCATCGGCCGGAACTTTTTCCGGAAAAAACCCATGGAACATTTCTGTGCGGCTTTCTTTAATTCCGGCTTCCTGGGGCTTCCCCTGGTTTCCTATGTGCTGGGAGAAGGGGCTGTGGTCTATGTGGTAGCCCTGGTGTTCCTCATCGGCTTCCTCCAGTGGACTCATGGTGTTTATGTCATTACCAAGGATAAATCCACGATCTCGGTTAAAAAGATCCTGACGAACCCGTCTTTGATAGGCCTGGTCCTGGGGCTGGTGATCTATTTCATTCCCTTTGAACTCCCGGCCCTGGTTTCCGGAGCCATCAATGATATGGCGGCTTTGAATGCGCCGCTGGCCATGGTGATCCTGGGTGCTTACCTGGCTCAGACTAATTTTCGTGAATTCTTTACAGATATCGAGTGCTACAAGGTCAGCCTTGTGCGGCTGGTGATAGCGCCGCTCATCACTCTGGCACTTTTTTCCGTTTTGCCGAAAAGCCTGAACACCATCCGTCTGGCTGTCCTGATCACGGTGTCGACACCGGTAGGTTCTAACGCGCCTATTTTCGGACAGCTGTTTGGCAAGGATTATGTAAGCGCTACCAAGTATGTATCCCAGTCTACGATCCTTTGTGTCATAACCATGCCGCTCATCATATTACTGGCGAACGTATTATGGATGTAGGAGACACAGTTACATTCCGGTAAATAAACATGAAGAAGACCCGGCCGTCAGGCCGGGTCTTCTTCATCGGATTCATGGATATCCGGGGGAGGTTCTTCAGCATTACCGCCGTTTTCTTCCGGCGGTGTGTCCTCTCCGTCAGAGGATTCCATATCTTCCGGGGCCGGATTATCCTCTTCTGGTCCGGTATCATTTTCTGTATCATTTTCATCAGGACCTGTATCATTTTCCGGATCTGTCTCATCATCAGTTCCGGTATCCTCTGTATCTGATCCTGAGCTGGTGTCTTCTTCCTCTGAAGAGGTCTCAGGTTCAGCCTGCATATGGATGCCGCAGACTTCTGTATAGGAAGGAGGCAGGGTGTACCAGGTGTCCAGGGTCTCGATGCCGTCATTATCTTCCGGTCTTATCTGGATGAAGCTGTGATAGACGCACATGTCTTCAGGACAGTATTCCCCGGCCAGGCGTCCGGAAATGGTACAGAGCCGGTAGCTGGCATGACAGTCACAATATTCCAGCGGAGCTGTTCCCGGGGCAAAATACTCTTCATAAATGTGGCAGGAAGGATCACCGGTGCTGCCGCAGACACCTTCTCTGGCCAGAAGGCCTGACTTAGAACAGATGACAGCTTTTTCAAGGCCGGAATAATCAAAAGAGGAAGAAGGCAGATCCTGATGGATCCTCTGCATGATATTGGCCCACATCTTTTTATGATATCCGGGACTGACCCCAAAGGATTTCGCTGCATCGTAACCGGACCAGAGGCCCATGGTATAATAGGGTGTATAGCCTACGAACCAGATGTCATTTGCATCATTAGTCGTTCCGGACTTACCGGCTACTGCCTGGCCTTCCACCTGGCAGTCCGTAGATGTGGCAGAAACACCCTGGTCCGGCCAAAGAGTAAACTCCGGCGATACGGATGATTCCATGGCCGATGTCAGAAGTTTGGCAGTGGATTCCTTAAGGATCGTCTTTGTTTTCTGCTTGTTTTCCAGAATGATACGGCCGTCGGCGTCCGTGACCTGGGTCCAGAAAACGGGCTCGGTATAGATGCCGTTATTGGCGATGGAAGCGTAGGCTGCCGTAAGTTCCAGATTACTGACACCGTAAGCGATAGAGCCCAGGGGCAGCAAGGGTGTCTTATCTTCCGGGATCAGGGAAGTGATGCCGAAGT
>CACZSO010000020.1 GCA_902783795.1 uncultured Eubacteriales bacterium | reverse complement strand
AGACTATTGCAAAAAGCGGTTTGAAGAAGGCTGCGCGCCGGCTTACAACTGGCTGTTTAACCTGGAGTGCCCCATGAACGGAGGCACCGTGCCGTGGCATAATGCAGAAGAAGCCTATATGTTCCATAACGCGAATTATCTGGAAGCTTCTTACATCCCCGGGGTTTCCGAGGATCTGCAGGACCAGATGACCGGCGCCTGGGTGGCTTTCGCCAGGACCGGAAACCCGAATCATGCCGGCATGAAGCAGTGGGATGCCGTAACATCGGATAACGGTGCCTGCATGATCTTTGATAAAGAGACCCGCCAGGAATGCCACCATGATGATGAGCTGATGGCAGTCATGCCGGATAAGCCCATGGGCATCGGCAATGACAGGAAGCCTGAAACCACCTTCGGCGGCGGCCCCAGACAGAGCTTATAAGGAGGGCAGAGACCTATGTATATGAGAAAACTTACATCACAGGTCGTCATGACCTACGATGATCCCGTAGCGGATACCAAATACGGCAAGGTGCGGGGCTTAAAGATCGATTCTACCTATATTTTCCGCGGCATCAAATATGCGGATGCCAAACGGTTCCAGCAGCCTGTGGAAGTGGAGCCCTGGGAGGGCGTGAAGGAAGCTTTCCAGTACGGCTATGTTTCCTGCGAGCTGAATACCCCCATTCCTCATGACCAGTTCACAGTGCCGCATTTCTTCTATCCGCAGAATGAAAACTGCCAGTATATCAATATCTGGACCCAGAGCCTTAAAAAAGACGCAAAACGTCCGGTCATGGTCTGGCTGCACGGCGGCGGCTGGTTCTCCGGTTCTTCGGTGGAACTTCTTTCCTATGACGGTGAAAACCTGTCTGTTTTCGGCGATGTTGTGGTGGTGTCATTGAATCACCGACTGAATGTGCTGGGTTATCTGGATATGTCCAAGTATGGCCCTGAATTCGCGAACTCCGCCAATGCAGGCCTGGCTGACCTGGTCATGGCCATGAAGTGGATCCATGAGAATATCGAGAACTTCGGCGGCGACCCGGACAATGTTACCATCTTCGGCCAGTCCGGCGGCGGTTCCAAAGTCGTATCTCTGATGCAGACACCGGAAGCAGACGGCACCTTTAATAAAGCTATCGTAGAATCCGGCCTTCCCAGACCTCAGGGTCAGGAAGCGACAGCGAAAGAGATCGCAAACCGTCAGGAAATGGCAGCGCTGATCCTGAAATATCTGGATATTCCGGAAGCAGAGGCAGCTAAGATCGTGGATGTCAGCTGGTATGACCTGGCACAGGCCACCATGAATGCCATCTATGTCATGAAGGAAGAAGGCAAGTCCGTCAGCTGGGGTCCGGTCCGTGACGGCAAGTATTTCCTGGGTTATCCCAGAGACTGGGGCTGGAGAGATGAGACCATCAAGTATCCCATGCTGGTGGGTTCCATTATCTCAGAGTCCGGCTCCTTAGGCCTGGGCGATGGCTGCAAGAACCGCTGGGACGATGCCCTGGTAGACAAATACATGCAGGAGAAATTCGGTGAATATGCGCCGAAGATCGCCGAGGAATTTAAGAAGGCCTATCCGGAAAGAAGACTGGCGGACGTGCTCTTCATCGATACCGGCGGACGGAATAACAACTATGACTTTGCCACGAACCGGGCAGCGGCCGGCGGCCCCACCTGGAACTGGCTCTTCTGTCTGGAATCGCCCTACAACGGCGGTGCCATGCCATGGCATAATGCGGAAGAGTGCTATGTCTTCCACAATGCTGAGTACATTGAAGCCCAGTATGTGCCGGAAGTCTCCGAGCGCCTGCAGGATCAGATGGCCGGTGCCTGGGTCCAGTTTGCGAAGACCGGTGACCCGAACTTCTGTCTGATCCCCCAGTGGGATAAGGCTACGGCGGAATCCATGCCCACCATGAGATTTGACGCGGTGACGGACCAGAAGGTAGATTATGATAAAGACCTGCTGGCTTCCTTCCCGCCGCCAAAACCCATGAGCTTCGGCGGTTCCGGAAAAATGTACGCGATCTTTGGCCTGAAGCCGGAAGAATAAATCATAAATAATAATGGCGGAGGTCTTACAGCCTCCGCCGGATAAGGAGAATATTATGGCAGTTATCAAAATGAATTTTCTGTCTGATGCGCTTCGCATGCAGACCAATGTGACCATCTGTCTTCCCAGCAAGTCTTTTGCCGACCGGATGAGCGGCAGGGATGAAGTGTACGTCCAGGGCATGAAATACCAGGTCCTGTGGCTGCTGCACGGCGGCACCGGCGATGACAGTGACTATGTGAATTTCTCCAACATCGTCCGCTATGCGGATAATAATAAGATCGCGGTGGTCATGCCGGCAGATTTCAATGCCAGCTACACTGATGATCCTAACGGCGCCAAATATTATACCTTTGTGACCGAAGAACTGCCGAAGGTCTTAAGGGCGTTCTTCCCCTTTTCAGATAAGCGGGAAGACAACTTTGTGGCAGGCCTTTCCATGGGTGCCATGGGCACGATGAAATGTGCTCTCGGCCATCCGGAAATGTATGCGGCGGCCCTCTGCATGTCCGGCGGCTTCCGCGGCCCCAAGGCCAATAACGGTATTCCTCATTCCCCCAATCCGCCCTTCGGAGCACCCCTTGAAGGCGTTAATGACACCTGGGTGCTGGCAGAAGAGCAGAAGAAAAAAGGCCTGGATATGCCGGTCTTCTATATGACCGCGGGTGAAGCTGATGAAGGCGCCTATCCGGATTATCTGACTTCCGTGGAACATTTAAAAGAGCTGGGATACGAGGTTCATAACCGTTCCCTTCCCGGCTATAAGCATGAATGGGATTTCTGGGATCTGACACTGCGTTATGCGCTGGATGAATGGCTTCCCATCCGTCACAGCGCCATCTATCCTGATGAAGCGTAAAAGATATTTCCAGCTTTCCGACGGGGTCCGCTTATCTGTTGCAGGGCTTCTGTATGTCATGACAGAAGTCCTGAAGCGGGTCTTTAAGGCGAACGCAGGTACCTTGTTCCCTAAATACCGGGAACTGTCCAAGGCCTGGATGAAAATCAAGGCGGATGTGGTATCTGTGGTTCCCTTTGCCTTATGGGATATCTTTTTTTTCCTGGGCATCATAGCAGCTGTCTTTCTGTTCGTATGGATCATGATAAAGAACAGGAAAGCCCTGATCTGGTGGGTCACCACCATGCTGCTGGTAGTCTCGGCCCTGCATTTTTACGGAAGCGCGGTGTGGTCATATAACCATTACGGACCGTCCCTCGCTCAGGAAATGGGTTTTTCCAAAGACCAGTTTACGGAAGACGAATTATACCGGGCGGCCTTTTATTACACGAAAATGGCGGCATTATACGCTGAGGAAGTGGAACGGGACGAGACCGGGGCCATCCGTAAAGAAGCCTATCCCTTAAAGCAGGCAGCGAAGGATGCCGGGCAGGCTTTTGTGAGCCTGGGAGAAACTTATCCTGTGTTTTCCGGCGGTTCCGTAAAACCTGTCAAACGGCTCACGGTGTTTGACCCCATCATGCTCTATACCGGGACATCCGGCATCTTTGTAGAGTTTACGGGGGAAGCCACGGTACCCTCCGGCAACGATGTGGTGGATGTGCCTCATACCATGTGCCATGAAGCAGCCCACCGCCTGGGGATCGCCTCGGAAGAAGATGCGAATTTCGCGGCTTTCCTGGCCTGTGATGCATCAGATGATCCTTATTTTAAATATTCCGGGTATTATTCCGCTTTTATCTATACTATCAACAAACTGAACGAGATCTCGCCTGGAAAAGTACAGACGGTGTATAAGAATTGTCAGGAAGACGGGCTAAGCCTTGTGTTTACTGATTCCGGGCATGCCGTCGAGACCTATAAGAAGTATGATACACCGGTTGAAAAAGCCGGACAAAAGATAAACGACGCTTCTCTTAAGTCGTATGATGTAGAAGAGGGCGTAAGATCCTACGGCAATGTGGTAAATGACCTGATTGCCTGGTATCTTCTCCAAGAAAAATAAAAAGTAAGGAGCATATCCTGAATTATGGCTAAAAAATCTTTCGACATTAATGATACTTCCAAAAGTATCCCCCACCTGATATTCCTTTTAGCCTGGCCGGTATTTTTAGAGCAGATCCTGACTACGCTGGTCTCCTACGCGGATACTGCCATGGTAGGTGCTTTGGGAAAGAATGCCACATCGTCGGTCACGATCAGCAATACCCCCATGTTCCTCTTAAATGCCGTGGTCATGGCGCTGGGCATGGGCGTTACCACCATGATCGCCCAGGCCACAGGGGCAGGGGATAAGGAGCTGGTGCGCCGCCTGGAAAAGCATGCGGTACTGATCATTCTTTTCATAGGTATTCCTATTTCTGCCATTATGATCTCCCTGCACCGCCTGATCCCTATATGGATGCAGGCTCCGGAAGAGATCCTTGATACGGCAGCTAAATACAACCTCATCGTCTGCAGCGGCCGCTTCTTTATGGTCGTTTCCATGGTCCTGAATTCAGCCTTCCGCGGCTACGGGGATACTAAGACCCCCATGAAGATTAATATGACCATGAACGTTGTAAACGTGGTGGGCAACTTTTTCCTGATCAATGAGACAAAAGAACGGCAGCTTTTCGGCCTTAAGTTCGTCACTCCCGGCGCAGGCTGGGGCGTGGCAGGCGCTGCGGCAGCCACGGCTTTTTCCATGTTTGTGGCGGGTACGATCGCAGCCCTGGTGCTGTACCGCAGAAAGAATGAATACCGTCTGACGTTCCATGAGTCGTATAAACCGGATAAGGAGCTGTGCCAGAAGATCTTCCGTATCTCGCTTCCGGCCATGCTGGAGCGGATGTGCATGTCCTCTGCCGGTATGTTCGTTACACGGTCTGTGGCCACGCTGGGTACGACAGCCATCGCGGCGAACTCTCTGTCCCTGACGGCGGAATCCATTTCCTACATGCCTGCCTTCTCCTTCCAGACGGCAGCCACGACCCTGGTGGGCCAGTGCCTGGGTGCCGGAAAGCCGGACAGAGCCCATGAATTCATTAAATCCTGTCTGACCCTGGCTACCATCATCATGGCTGTGACCACGGTAGGACTTTTCATTTTCGCTCCGCAGCTTCTCCGGATCTTCACGAAAGATCCGGATGTCATAGAACTGGGCGCACAGTGCTTAAAGATCATGGCCTTCATCCAGATCCCCCAGGCCATCTGCTGGATCTACACCGGCGGCTTAAGAGGTGCCGGCGATACAAAGGTGGTCTTTTACATTACCGCCGCCACTACCTGGGGCGTCAGGACTATCTGGTCCATCGTGCTGATCCGTTACTTCCATATGGGCGTGCTGGCTGTTCACTGGGTCATGGTCGCAGAGATCATGGTCAGGCTTCTTCTGGTGTATCTGCGCTACCGCGGAGGCAAGTGGAGGCATATGAATTTTGTGAGACGCTGAAGAAACGACGAAACATAAATCTGCCGCAGTCCCTTTACATTTCTTTGAAAGCGCTGAAAAGTCATTTAAGGTTATTGTGCATAATTACCTGTTGACAATGCAGGATATTGTGTTAAAATAACTGGTACATGCGACGACGGAAGACAAGTAATCTTAAGGAAACCGTGAGAGATAAGCCGGATGCTGCGAGGCTGAAGGGGCACTTAAGATGAATACACTTCAAGAGCAGCACGGTAAACATCCGTAAACTTCGGATCAAAGCCGTGACGGAGGCCGACCGTAAAACAGGCAGGACATGTCAGTGCCCGATGAGGCGCAGTTCGTAAGAAGTGCGTAAAAAGAGGTGGTACCGCGATCATATCGCCCTCTGTACAAATTTTAAGTACAGGGGGCGTTTTGTGTTTATGCGGGTCCCCTGGCAAGGAGGAAAAATGCCTATTACTGAGTTCCTGGAGAGGAATGCGAAGATCTATCCGGACGATGTTGCCCTGGTGGAGATCAACCCTGAAAACCAGCCCCATAAGACGGCTACCTGGAAAGAGTACAGCCTGATCGAGACAGCCATCGGCGGCAAGTACCGGCGGGAGATGACCTGGAAAGAATTTGACACGAAGGCCAACCGCTTTGCGAACCTTTTGATGACCAGAGAAGTGAAGAAGGGCGATAAGGTCGCCATTCTTATGATGAACTGCCTGGAATGGCTGCCGGTATATTTCGGCATCCTGAAGACCGGCGCTTTAGCGGTCCCCATGAATTACCGCTACAGCGCAAGTGAGATCTTATACTGTGCAGATCTTGCCGATGTAAAGATGATGATCTTCGGACCGGAATTTATCTCCCGTGTCAATGAAGTGAAGGATCAGATGGTAAAGATCACGGACTTCTTCTTTGTGGGAAAACCGGAAGAGACTCCGGAATATGCTTTGAATTATGACCGGATCACCCGGTATTGTTCCACCACCTGCCCCCCTGTGGAGATCCGTGATGAGGATGACGGCGCCATTTATTTCTCTTCCGGCACCACCGGTTTCCCGAAGGCCATCCTGCACCGTCACCGCGCCCTGGTGTCTTCCTGCTATACGGAACAGCATCATCATTCCCAGACAAAGGACGATGTGTTCCTCTGCATCCCGCCCTTATATCATACCGGCGCGAAGATGCACTGGTTCGGGTCGCTCTTGACCGGCGGCAAGGCTGTCATCTTACGGGGTGTATCTCCGGAATGGATCTTCGAAACAGTGTCCAGAGAAAGAGCTACCATCGTCTGGCTGCTGGTGCCCTGGGCTCAGGATATCCTGGATGCCATCGACCGGGGCGACCTTAAACTGGAGGATTACCAGCTGTCTCAGTGGCGGCTCATGCACATCGGCGCCCAGCCCGTGCCCCAGTCGCTGATCAAACGCTGGAAGAAGATCTTCCCCCATCATGAGTATGATACGAATTACGGCCTTTCTGAGTCCATCGGGCCTGGCTGCGTTCATCTGGGAGTGGAAAACATCGACCATGTAGGCGCCATAGGAAAAGCCGGATACTTATGGGAAACGAAGATCGTGGACGAGAACGGCATCATCGTGGATCCCGGCACAGTCGGAGAGCTGGCGGTGAAAGGCCCCGGCGTCATGAAAGCTTATTATAAGAACCCCGAAGCGACCGAAGAGATCCTTAAAGGGGAATGGCTGCTGACTGGTGATATGGCCAGGGAAGATGAAGATGGCTTCATCTGGCTGGTAGACCGTAAGAAGGATGTCATCATCTCTGGCGGTGAAAACCTGTACCCGGTAGAGATCGAAGACTTCATGCGGACGAATGATAAACTGAGCGATGTGGCGGTCATCGGTCTGCCGGATAAGCGGCTGGGAGAGATCGCGGCAGCCATCATCCAGCTGAAGGAAGGTATGACCTGTACGGAAGAAGAAATGAATGAATTCCTGCTGGGCCTGCCCCGTTATAAACGGCCCCGGAAACTTATCTTCGCGGATGTTCCGCGGAATCCTACCGGGAAGATCGAGAAGCCGAAGTTAAGAGAGATCTATGGTTCTGTACGGCTGGTAGAAGCCCAGAACCAGGCATAAAATCAGAAGGATAAAGACCATGAAGAAACTGATGTTAGGCAATGAAGCCGTGGCGAGGGGATTATATGAAGCCGGCGTACGGCTGATCTCCAGTTATCCGGGCACTCCTTCCACGGAGATCACGGAAGAAGCTGCGAAATATGAGGAGATCTACTGCGAATGGGCACCGAATGAAAAGGTGGCAATGGAAGTGGCTTTCGGCGCATCTTTAGCCGGCGCCCGCTCTGTCTGCTGCATGAAACATGTAGGCCTGAATGTGGCGGCTGACCCTCTGTTTACCCTGTCCTATACCGGCATCAACGGCGGTATGGTGATCTGTGTGGCGGATGATCCCGGCATGCATTCTTCCCAGAATGAGCAGGATTCCCGGCATTATGCCATCGCCTCTAAGATACCAATGCTGGAGCCCGCGGATTCCAGAGAAGCAAAAGAATTTGCAAAACAGGCTTTCCGGATATCGGAGATCTTTGATACTCCGGTGCTTTTACGGATGTGCACCAGGATCGCCCATTCCCAGTGCGCGGTAGAACTGGAAGATCGGGAAGAGACCGCCCTTAAGGAATATGTGAAGAATCCGGCCAAATATATCATGGCACCCGCCAATGCTATCAAGAAGCATCCGGTGGTAGAAAAGAAGATGGCGGATCTTAAGGAACTGGCGGAAGTGACGCCTTTAAACCGTGTGGAGCTTTCCGAAGGAAATCCTGACATCGGCATCATCACCTCCGGTACCAGCTATGAATATGTGAAAGAAGTCTTCGGCGATGATATCTCTATCCTGAAGCTGGGTCTTGTAAATCCGCTGCCCGAAAAGCTGATAAAGGATTTTGCGGCCAGATTCAAACGGGTAGTAGTCATCGAAGAACTGGACCCGGTCATTGAGAATCATTGTCTGGCTATGGGGATCCAGGTGGAAGGCAAGGATCTGTTCCCCGTGACCGGCGAGTTTTCTCAGTCACTGGTGCGTAAGGCCTTCGGCATGGAAAATGCCCCTCATACGGAGGCACCCGAGGTTCCGGCCCGGCCGCCCATCATGTGTGCCGGCTGTCCTCACCGGGGACTGTTCTATACATTGTCCAAACTGAAACTGACGGTGATCGGCGATATAGGCTGTTATACCTTAGGTTCTACGGCACCGCTCTTCGCGGTGGATTCCGTACTTTGCATGGGAGCTTCCGTTTCCGGCCTTCACGGCTTTAATAAGATCCGGAAGGAAGAATCCGTGAATAAGACCGTGGCGGTGATCGGCGACTCCACCTTCATGCATTCCGGCATGACGGGGCTGGCTAATATTGCCTACAATGATACACCTTCCACGGTGATCATCCTGGATAACTCCACCACCGGCATGACAGGTCACCAGAATAACCCCACCAACGGCTTCAACTTAAAAGGCGAACCGGCGAATAAGATCGATCTGGAAGCCTTAGTCAAAGCCATGGGCATAAAAAACGTCAGAGTCATAGATCCTTATGACCTGAAGGATACAGAAGATGCGATCAAAGAAGAAACGGCTAAAAATGAGGCGTCCGTCATTATTTCCCGCCGTCCCTGCGCTT
>CACZSO010000019.1 GCA_902783795.1 uncultured Eubacteriales bacterium | reverse complement strand
GGGGATTATGTCCGGGCTTTGTTAGAGAGGAAAGCATGAGACAGGAAATCAAACAGGAGTTATATTTTCAAGTACTGGAAAAGCTGGATCTTAATGAAGAACTGGCGGATGAAGTACTGTATCAGAAGATCGACCAGGTCATGGAAAGTTTCAGCCGCAAGACCGTGCTGCCTTTATCTGACCGGGTAAGGTACCGGGAAGCTATTTTCGCATCTTTACGAAAACTGGATATACTGTCATTGGCGATGGATGATGAAAATATCACGGAGATCATGGTCAATGGGAAGGAGCACATTTTTGTGGAGCGGGGTGGTGCCCTGGAGAGCTTCGACGATACTTTTATGACGGACGAAAAGCTGAATGATGTGGTGCAGCAGATCGCTTCCCAGGTGAACCGGCGGGTCAATGAAGCTTCACCCATGGTGGACGCGCGGCTGTCTGACGGGAGCCGGGTGAACATCGTCCTGCCGCCCATCGCGGTGGACGGGCCGGCGGTGACCATCCGGCGTTTCCCGAAAGAGCCCATGTCCATGGATAGTCTGGTGGAAATAGGCAGTCTGACCCGGGAGGCCGCGGATTTCCTGAAGGTTTTGGTGGAGTGTGGCTACAATATTTTCGTCTCTGGCGGGACAGGCGCAGGGAAGACCACGTTTTTAGGCGCATTGTCAGAGTATATTCCGGAAGGAGAACGGGTCATTACCATAGAAGATTCAGCGGAACTGAGGCTTAAGGATGTAAAGAATCTGGTGCGGCTGGAAAGCCGGCCGCCAAACCTGGAGGGCGAATATGAAGTAACTATCCGGGATCTGATCAGAAACGCTCTGAGGATGCGGCCGGACAGGATCATCGTGGGAGAGGTGAGAGGCGCAGAAACGGTAGATCTATTACAGGCGCTAAACACTGGTCACAGCGGGTCCATGTCTACGGGTCATGCGAACAGCGCGGCGGATATGATCTCGCGGCTGGAGATGATGGTGCTCATGGGGATGGATGTGCCGATGCAGGCGGTACGGCAGCAGATTGCCTCGGGATTGGATATCCTGGTGCATCTTTCGCGGCTGAGGGACCGGTCAAGGCGGGTCATGGGAATCTATGAACTACCGGGACTGCAGGACGGGCAGATACAGCTGGTGCCTTTGTATGAATTCAGGGAGGAGGGCGAGAAAGATCATAAAGTTATCGGAAGCCTTATTAAAAGCAAATATCCGCTTACCGGAACGGAAAAGCTCTTATCTCACGGCGCCTCACTATAATGTATACACGCTTCAGCTGAAAGACCTGCTTATCATGACAGGAAAGCTTCTGGGGATACTGCTTCTTTGCTCATATATATTCTATGATTCCCTGATCCCGGCCATGCTCTTATTTGTCCCGGCGTTTTGTTTCTTTGGGAAAAAAGAGGTCCGGAAGCTGATCCGGCAGCGTAAGGAGAAACTGAAGCGGGAATTTTTAACCGAAACGTCTCTTTTGAACGATTTCTTAAGAAGTGGCTATTCTTTTGAAAATGCCCTGCGGGCTTCGGAAAAAGAGCTGTTGGAGTTGTTTGGGAAAGACAGCGATATGCTTAGGGAGGTCCGCCTGATGTGCTCGGGTTTTGCCTTGAATCGTACGGCGGAGGAGAGCTTTCTGGATCTGGCGGGCCGCGCCGATGTTCCGGAGATCTCGGAGTTTGCTTCGGTGTTCACCCTGGTAAACCGGTCCGGCGGCCAGCTGAGGGAAGTGATCCGTGCTTCTGCGGATAATCTGACGGCAGCGTTCTCTGTGGAAGATGAGATCCGGACAATGATCGCTTCTAAAAAGATGGAGCAGGCCATCATGGATATTATGCCGCTGGGGATCCTGCTCTATGTCAGGATGGCATCTCCGGATCTGCTGAACGTCATGTATACAACGATTACCGGAAACCTGATCATGACCGTCTGTCTGGCCGTCTATGCCGCCGCTTATTTCTGGTCAGAAAAGATCATGGATATCCACATGTAAAGGGGAATGTGAGAATGGAGATTATTATATTGATCCTGCTGGCGGGACTGATGATATTTGGAGTCTTTGCGGTGAAACAAGCATATAAACACACCCCGGGGAATAAACATTGGCCGGTAAGGTTATTCCTTTCGCCAGGTCTGTATCTGTGCCGTTTGGAAGACAGGATGAGAAGCAAAGGGAAACTCACGAATGCTTCCCGCTATCTTTCAAAAGAAGAAAGAGAGGTCTTGTATGCCAAACGGTCAGCCGCATGGTCTTTAGCCTATATTTTATTAGTTTTCGGTGTGATTATGTCTCTGGGGGTGGCCGTTTCCAACAGGGAAAAGACACATCTGACAGCAGTGGAACGGCCGGCTTTCGGAGAAGATAAGAAAATAGAATTAAGTGTTCAGGGCCTTTCGAAAGAAGAGAGCATACGGATCAATGTACTTTCCAGAATGCCGGAAGAAGCGGAATTAGAAGCGATATTTGACCAGGTTTTCCAGACAGCAATGCAGGAAGCGTTGGGGGAGAATCCGTCGTTTTCTGAAATCTGTCAGGACCTGGCCCTGCCGGAAGAGACAGATGAAGGAATCGAGATCACCTATATCAGCAGCGATCCTGAGATCATTTCTTCCCGGGGGATCATCATGGCGGAAGAGATTCCTGAAGAAGGGCTGAAAGCCTCCCTTTCTGTTTGTCTCCACTATGAAGGCAGAGAAAAGACGTATACACAGGAACTGGTCATCATGCCGGAAGAAGAAGTGCTGAGCGACCGGGAAAAACTGATAAGACTCATCGATGCAGTGAATGAAAAAGAGCGGGATCAGGAGGTATTGACCTTGCCTGAGAGCATGGAAGAACAGAGCCTGGTCTTTGAGACAAAACAAACTTCGCCCTGGATCTTTCTTTTATTTGCCGGAGCGGCAGCGGCAGCAGCGGTGATCGTGCCGCAGGAAAAGCGGAAAGAAGAAGAAAAACAGCGGGAGCAGGCGCTTACGATGGCTTATCCGGGCCTGGTCTCCCGGCTGGGGACCTTAATTATGGCTAATTTAAGTATTCGCAGTGCCTGGGAAAGGATCATCCGGGATAAACAAAAGGAAAAGCAGAAAAACGAACCTTTGACACAGGAAATGATGATCACCTGGCTGCAGCTGAACCAGGGAATGCCGGAAGGTGATGCCTATGCTGATCTGGGGCGCCGGACAGGACTGAGGTCTTATCAGAGGCTGGGAAATTTACTGAAGAATAATCTTAGGCAGGGAGTTTCCGGACTGGAGGCAGCGCTTAAAAAAGAGCTGGAGCAGGCCTTGGCAGAAAGGAAGAATACGGCATTGATCCTGGGTGAAAAGGCAGGGACAAAACTCCTCTTACCTATGATGCTGATGCTGCTGGTCATTATCGTAACATTGGTGATCCCGGCCTTCTTTGCGTTTTAATGCAAGCGGCTTTCAGGGCCCGAAGTGTGTTTTTCTTGACATTATGAGGGTTTATCTATATTATTAAGGGACAAAGAATCCCTTTAAAACAGACAGGACATAAGTGTTTTGACTCTCAGAATAGAAAGGATCACGACATGAAGGAAGGCATCATCACCTTATATAAACAGGGTGCGTATCTGGTCAATGATACGCTTGCTTTTACCGCTCCCGAGATCAACGGCAAAACGGCTGATCCGGCTGATGGCTTAAAGAAGACCATGACATACCAGATCCTGACGGCTCATAATCAGTCGGGAAATGATAAAAAACTGAACATCCGGTTCGACGCCCTCACATCCCATGATATCACATATGTGGGCATTATCCAGACCGCCAGAGCTTCGGGGCTGAAAGAATTCCCCATGCCCTATGTGCTGACAAACTGCCATAATTCGCTGTGTGCCGTAGGCGGGACCATCAATGAAGATGACCATGTATTTGGCCTGTCGGCAGCGAAGAAATACGGCGGGATCTACGTGCCGCCCCATCTGGCCGTGATCCATCAGTATGCCCGTGAAATGCTGTCCGGCGGCGGAAGAATGATCCTGGGATCTGACTCACATACCCGCTATGGTGCTCTGGGTACGATGGGTGTAGGCGAAGGCGGGCCGGAACTGGTGAAGCAGTTACTGAACCAGACCTATGACATAGACCGGCCGGAAGTCGTGGCCGTATATCTGAAGGGTACCCCGAAGAAAGGCGTCGGTCCGCAGGATGTGGCCATCGCTCTGGTCGGAGCTACCTTTGGCAATGGATTTGTGAAGAATAAAGTGCTGGAGTTTGTGGGTCCCGGTGTGGACGGCCTGTCTGTCGATTTCAGGATAGGCGTAGATGTCATGACCACAGAAACGACTTGCCTGTCTTCGGTATGGAAGACCGACACTGCAGTAAAAGACTTCCTGGAGATCCATGGCCGTCCGGAAGCGTATAAAGAGATGCGGCCTGAAGATGGAGCTTATTATGACAGCGTGGTCGTAATAGACCTGGATGAACTGGAGCCCATGATCGCCATGCCCTTCCATCCGTCAAATGCCTATACCATCCGTGAGCTTTATGAGAACCTGGAAGATATCCTGTACGATACCGAGCAGAAGGCAAAGGTTTCCTTTGGTGAAAAAGTGAATTTCACACTGCGGGACAAGGTAAGAAACGGAAAACTGTATGTGGAGCAGGCTGTCATCGGCGGGTGCGCAGGAGGCGGGTTTGAGAATCTGTGCGATGCAGCTGATATATTGAACGGACAGTCTATCGGTGCCGGAGAATTCAGCCTTTCTGTATATCCGGCCTCTCAGCCGGTCCTGATGGAGCTGCTGCGGAACGGAAGCATCCAGAAATTCATCCAGAGCGGCGCAACCGTACGGACCGCTTTCTGCGGTCCCTGCTTCGGAGCCGGCGATGTTCCTGCCAATAATGGTCTTTCTGTCCGCCACTCAACCCGGAATTTCCCGAACCGTGAAGGTTCCCGGGTCCAGGATGGACAGATCGCTTCCGTTGCGCTGATGGATGCCCGCTCTATCGCAGCCACTGCCCTGAATCACGGCATCCTGACATCGGCACTGGATATCGATGCAGACTTCACACGGCCAAAATATTTCTTCGACAGCACTATTTACGCGAATCGTGTCTATGACGGCTGGCAGAAGCCTGAACCGGAGACAGAGATTAAGCGTGGCCCGAACATCGTAGACTGGCCGGAACAGCTGCCGCTTTCAAATGACCTGATCTTAAAGGTCGTATCTGAGATCCATGATCCTGTGACCACCACCGATGAACTGATCCCTTCAGGAGAAACTTCGTCCTACCGGTCGAATCCTTTGGGACTGGCCGAGTTTACCTTAAGCCGGAAGGATCCGCAGTATGTGGGAAGAGCTAAGGAAGTCAAGGCTCTGGAAGCCCTGCGCCGTGAGAAGGCGGAGGGCAGCGATAACTGCCCGGGGAAAGCGGACCTTTCCTTTGCCCAGATGGTTTCTGTCGTTAAAGGACAGTTCCCGGAAGCGAATCACAACACTTTCATGATCGTCAGCACCATTTTTGCGGAAAAACCGGGTGATGGATCTGCCCGTGAGCAGGCCGCTTCCTGCCAGCGTGTGCTGGGAGGTGTAGCAAACATTGCCCGCGAATATGCAACAAAACGTTACCGCAGTAATCTGATCAACTGGGGTATGATCCCCTTCCTGATCGACGGAGACCTGCCCTTTAAGAATCTGGATTATCTCTATATTCCGGGCATCAAGGAAGCAGTCCGTGAAGGAAAAGGGGAGATCACAGCCTATAAGGTGGATACAGAAGAAAGAAAACTGGTTCCCTTTACCCTTCGCTGGGATCCGCTGACAGAAGAGGAGAAGAAGATCATCCTGGACGGATGCCTGATCAATTACAATAAGGAAAAACTGCTGCAGAAAGAGAAATAAGCACCTGCCGCAATAACAGGAGGATCAAACACAGTGCAAAAAGGAGCGGGATGCTTGCCCGCTCCTTTCTGTATTTATATTACTTACGGTTCTTTTCTTTCCAGCATGGCATAGGCTTTAAATGCCCGCTGTTTCAAGTCATCGATGAGGATCGGGATCATCTCTTCGTTCTTCAGACGTTCGACCGCTGTTCCGATGGCTGAGGCGTAATTAGCATAGGATTCTGGTGTATATTCCGCCGGACGGACGGTTTCATCGAGTCTTAACAGGGTATCGATGGCTTTTGATACAGGATCCATTTCCTGAAGCTTGCCTTCCTCGGGGAGAACTGTGACCTCAAAGGAAGTCTCACAGTCGGAATTGTAATCCACCACATGGATCGTGGTGGTGCCTGGCTGAA
Organism: uncultured Eubacteriales bacterium; assembly: GCA_902783795.1. GTDB lineage: Bacteria > Bacillota > Clostridia > Lachnospirales > Lachnospiraceae > UBA1267. Next base: position 6,650 of record CACZSO010000019.1, on the reverse strand, counting down.
GTCCTGTTACCACGCAGCAGGAGTCAACGACCGCAATAGAAGGATCATCGGCAGAAGCAAAGATGATGGGCTGTTTTATGGGCTGGCCTTCCGGATACAGACGCAATGGATTCTGTACCGTTTCGCCCTGATGAAGCGTCAATGTCTTTTCGGCAGTTTCCATGCTTTCAGGGTAGACAGACGCCTGTTCATTTCCGTCGTAGATATGAAGCACATAAGCTGCCTGATATCCGGATTTCAGGGTGCCGGTGATGGTTACGGTTCCTGTCTGTTTTAAGATAATATCGGCGCTTGCCGTTGCTTCGGCAATGTCACTGTCCGAGGATGTCCAGGCAACGGTATGGATCACAGCGCTGGCAGGCGTGGTCCTGTATACAGGCAAGTATGAGCCGGTATTAAGGTCTGCCCAGACTTCATCCATCCGGAAGAACAGATGGTCAGCTTTTGTAGTGGTTTCTTCATCGAGATATTTCGCTTCTATGGTCATATCTTCATTGATGTATAGCCATATACTGGCTTCCTGGCCGTCTTCAGTGAACCATCCGGTGAAGTAGTAACCTTCCACTTCAGGCGCCTCCGGAATACCTTTGATCCGTTTGCCCTTTCTTACTTCCTGGACTTCCACGATCTCATCGAAGGCAATGAAAGTAACATGGGCGACCTGGTCAGGAAGCTCCGCCACATGGGCGTTGACCCAGGACTGGCGTTCCCGGACCCAGGTCTTCAGAAACTCCACTTCGTCTTTATAGGTATGCTCTGTCGGGATGAAGGAAACCTGTCCTTCTTCCGAACTTCCGAGACCGCCGCTGAAGAAGCCATATTTCTCATGCTCATAACGCTCGGAGATCTCCATTTGCTCATAATAGCGGTCCAGAAGTCCGCCGTCCTCAACGATCTTTGTGATCTTTTCATTGATGGCCGGCCAGCGTTCCTGCATTTCCTCTATAAAATCCGGATTTGTCATCAGACGGTCGAACCAGGGGGTTTCAGTGTAATTGAAGCCCTCTGTCTTTATCTGGGAGGGGTTATCCAGATTACCCCAGGCCACATAGTCAAAGTCCCACAAAGGACCCCAGAACAGCTTCCCGTCACGCTTTTTATAAAGACGGGTACTGTCTGTGACATAAGCATCGCCATTCCTGGAAAACTCCTGGATCCACCAGTAATTGACAGCGGCGTCCATATCCAGATAATCAGCATAGCCAATGCCATCGTCATCCCTATAAGCTTCGCTGAAAATAGTATCTTCAGTATGCTGCATGTAATGACGGATATAATCTCTCTGGGCATCGTTGCCATGGAAATCATCATCTTCCTCTTCCGGGGCAAAATCCGGCGTTTCATTGAAAAAGCGGATCATTTTGTCTGTCGTGAACGTGCTCCTCGGATCTTCTTCATAATATGGATTCATGGCCAGGAGATAACCCCCGGTGATGGCCGGTTCTTCCACATCATCATCCGTCAGTTCATCAATGGCCAGCCGGCTTTCATCCACCCGGACGTTTTCCGCCAGAAGATAACTTCCGTAGTATTCGTCATTCATGACCACATCCACGGGGATGCATTGGGGCGTAAACTCCATATCCAGGGCGGCTCCGAGCCAGTAAGTCATGCGGTTCCTGATCAGGCTGTTGTCAAAACGGTTGGCGATAAGAGCCCAGTTCTTATTCTTTCCCATACCGAAAAGATCAGTTTTCTTGCTGAGTTTGAATTTGTAGGGCTTTTTGTCCGGATCTTTCCAGGTAGAGTTGCCTCTTCCCTGAACGTAGTCCATGGCAAGATCTGTTACAGACTCAGAGATGCCTCCCGGATAATCGCTCACAAAGCCTTCAGGCACCTGGATGTCAATGGTCCCGTAACACTTGGCGCTATGGTCGGGACTGGCATTCATGTCAATGATGCTTCCCTGGCTCTCGTCGATCTTAAAATAGAGGACAGGGATACCGGAAGACTCCGCAAACTCCAGATGTCGAAGCAGGATATCCGCGTTTTCATTGCCCTTTGCCCCGTCTATGTCGATCGTAAGGGAAACGGTGTGAGTTCCATTTGGGATATTTCCATAAACATCCTGCGTATGGGTGTAACCGCCTTCCCAGCCTTTTTCTTCGTCAGTACGATCGAGCTTAAAGGTGGCAGCAGGGGACTTGTCATTATCCAGATAGACCGATACATTGACATCATGCGTGCTGTCTGTGATGCCGGAAAGACTGATGCGGCCCACCGGACTGCCGGAAAAATCAAAGGTTCCGAGAAGGGAAATGACCCCGCCTTTAAAATGGGCGGTCTGACCCTTAAAATGAACACCATTGAATTCTTCGTCTGGCAGGACCTCGATCTTTTTCATGTTATTCGAGAGCGCTATTCTGCCCTCCTGGTCCAATGTCAGAAGATCCTGCTGCATATAGGGCTTTTCGACAGGTTCGGCCTGGTCCTGTTTTTTGCCAAGAAGGTCTGTTCCTTCTGAAGACTCAGCTGAGGATTCTTCTGATGATCCGGTCATAGCTTCTAGAGAAGAGGAAGTCACAGCCTGTTCAGAAGTCAGGCTTTCTTTTTCTGTTTCAGAAGAAGAGGCAGGTTTTGCAGCGGAACAGCTGCAGAAGAAAAGGCAGAAAGCCAGGAAGAGCAGGGACGATACGGTTCGCAATTTCATAGAATAAATGGTCCTTTCTATATAGATGAAATAGTTTTTCCGGATGCTGGCCGCGTAAGTATATATATTATCATAATCTATTCAGGGAAAATGTCAATCATCCGTATGGAGCAAATCAGGGGACCGGCATTTCGCAGTTCCCGGAGGATAAGCTGCGGGAACTGTCCGGATATAGAATTTTTAAAAATATTTATGATGGCCGGGAGCCCTTGATCCGTGAGGCTTCCGGCTTTTTGTTGACAGAAATGGCACAAAAGAAGGAGCAGTCTGTGACTTTACATTTCCTTATGATCTGATATACTAGCCCCACATCGTCTTAAGACAAGAGCCTATCTCTTTACGGCGATACTTACAGCATCACAAGATGCTTATAAAGTTCCGGCCGGATCTTTTGTGAGTTCTTCACTTCCGGGAGCCCTTCTATGCTCCTCGGTTATTTTCCAAATCTAAAAACAGGAGGCAGAAATGAAGCAGGAGTTATTACGCTGCAAAAACAAACTGACGGGAACAGAAGGCATCAATACGGTAGAAGTAGTATTGATCCTGGTGGTCCTGGTGGCCTTGGTGCTGGTCTTTAAGACGCAGATCCTGGCAGTGGCCGACACTATCTTTACGCAAATCAACAAATCTATCAAGAAAGTATATTAAATCATGAAATCCAGGCAGGGAAGCATCAGTGTGTTTCTGGCGCTGATCCTGATCCCGGTCCTGATCCTGGTAATGACGCTTTCAGAGTCGGTACGGTGCCACGGATTGAAAGTGAATGTACTGGAGGCAGGTTATGCGGCTTCTGACAGCGTCTTTGCCGGGTTTGACCGGAGCGTTTTTGAGAAGTACGGACTGCTGTTTTATGACGGCGGCTTTGGACTGGGACTGACCCAGTATGAGCTGATAGAAAAAGAGTATCAGCACTATTTTGACAGGAACGTCTCCCAGGCAGGTCTTCTTCTGGGCGGCAGCTTCTTTTCTGTCAGGGACTCAAGTGCCTATATCACAGATATCATCCATGCCACCGATTACCAGGGGATGGTTTTCGTAACGTCGGCGCTGGACTATTACAAATTTGATAAAGCCGGCGAAGTATTGTCTGATATCCTGGAGAAACTGGGTCTGATCCAGACGGGAGAGAAGGCAAAAGAACAGGCAGATGCCGGGAGATCCGCCGACACCATACAAGTCTTGAGGGCGGAAGAACAGCTGAAGCAGGCAGGATTTCCTTCTCTTGAAAGACTGAAAAGCAAAGGTGAGAAAGAAGGGACAGCAGTTTTGCCGGAAACCCCGGGCGTATTGCTGAAATCAAGGAAGGAGAAGGGCCCGGGAGCCTTACTGATGGGCGAGGCAGGCCCTTCTCCCGAGGAAGATTACAGCGACATCCTGTCTTCCGGCATCATCGGTCAGAGCAATGATGTCAGGACCAGGGGCTGGCTCAGTCTGGCCATGCCGAAAAACCGGACCATGTCAGGATACCAGGTGGTGCGGAAGGATTTTCCCTCCTTAACAGCAGTGGATGAACGGGACGATGTTAACGGGAATATTTTTACAGACCTGTTGAAAAAAGTCGCGTTTGATGAATACCTGCTGGATCATTTTACCTGTTTTACGGATGAACAGGAGCGGAACGGGCTGCAATATGAATTGGAGTATATCCTGTTCGGAGAAGACAGGGACGATGAAAACCTGAGGAAGTCCTTGAATCGGATGCTCCTCATCCGGGAAGGCATGAATCTGCTGACTTTGGCAGGTTCAGAGAGGCTGAAAGCGGAAGCGAAGGCATTGGCGGTACTGATGATCGGGTGGACGGGTATTGAACCTTTAGTGGAACTATTAGCCGTGCTGCTGGAGGGTGCCTGGTGTCATGCGGAATCCATCTCCGATATGAAAGCATTGCTCTCCGGGGAACGGGTACCGCTTCTTAAAAATGAAACACAGTGGCAGCTTTCCTTAAGTGATGTGGGCGGCTTCTTCTCAGGCGATGGTGCTCCGGAACGGACATCGTCTGAAGGCATGAATTACAAAGACTATCTTAGAATTCTTTTATATCTTTCGAATTTCCAGAACACCTCCTACCGGACCATGGACATGGTACAGCATAATGAACAGAAGACAGGAAGAACCTTTCTTATGGCATCAGAGATCTATGCCATGGAATTCCGGGTCCATGTGTGGGCGGGTCAGATCTTTACCGGACTGCCTTTTATCAGAAACCAGCTGGGACTGGGCAGCGATTATTTCTTTACTTACTATTATTCAGGCGCATATTAGAAAAGAAGGGCGGTGAGACAGATGTTTTTCCGGAAAGGGGGCAGAGTTATCCGCCGGAGCAGCTATCAAAACAAGGCATACCCCGAAAGCCAGGACAACGATAACAAAACTCAAAAAAAGAATAGAGGCAGAGCTCTTACCCGCCGGAAAAACATCGGCCTCACTGCCCTTCCAACCATAAAAGATATTAAGATGAAGTTGTGTGAGGGCAGTCTCTCTCTGGAAGCAGCGGTAGTGGTCCCGTTATTCTTAATGATCGTGGCCGCTTTCCTAAGCTTTTTCGGCATCATGATGACGCAGCTGAAGCTTCAGACAGGCATGGAACGGGTGGGAAGGGAGATCGCCGGAGCTTATTATGCAGCAGACAAGATCCGCAAAGATCCTGAAAAAGGAAAGAGCTGGCTCGTCAATTTAGGAGAAGGTCTGCTGCTGACAGCGGTTTCAGAAGGCGCTGTGAAAGATCTGGTGAGAAAACAGGCCGGGGATTTTGCCGACGAAATGCATGTCCGCGGCGGAGAGAACGGAGTATCCTTTCTGGGAACCCGCTTCTCTGAGGAAAAGCAGGAAGTGATCCTGCAGGCATCCTACGAATTCACGCCTTTCTTCCTGCCGGTAAAAGGAATCCTGCTGACGCAGGCCTCTGTCCATCGGGCATTTACCGGAAAGGCCTGGGAGAAAAAGACAGAGGAGCCGCTGGTCTATGTCACGACTTATGGAAAAGTGTATCATACCAGTCTTTCCTGCAATTATCTGGATCTCAGTATCATCACGGTAGATAAGGCACTGGTGGGGGCACGAAGGAATGTGGACGGAAGCAAGTATTATGAATGCGAGGCCTGTGAGGATAATGGACAGCTCCGGGTCTTTATTACATCTTATGGCGACAGGTTTCACTATGACAGAAACTGCTCTGGGCTGAAACGGTCTATTACCAGCGTGCCTGTATCCCAGGTGGGGAGCCGGCACTTGTGCAAAAAATGCGAAAAGAGGGAATCTCCTTGATCTACAACATCGGTCTTATGCTGATACTGATCCCCGGAGTCATTATGGACATCCAAAGAAAAGAACTGCCGGTGGTATGGCTGACAGTAATGGCTGCAGCCGGCCTGGCAGTAAGATTTATCCGGCAGGATCAGCCCTGGCTGGTACTTATGACATCAGTTCTGGCGGTCCTGTGCTGTCTGGCCACCGCTTTTCTGTCCAGAGGACTGGGGTGGGGAGATGCCTTTCTGGTAGGAGCCTCCGGCATCCTTTCCGGGCCGGCAGACCTGATCCCTTCGCTGCTGGTCAGCACATTGGCGGCAGCCCTGTTCGGCGGGGCACGGATCCTGATGAAAAAGGCAACATTTAAGACCAGGCTTCCTTTTGCGCCGTTTTTGCTGGTGGGATATACGGTGACGAAAATACTGGATATGGCAGGAAGGTCAATATGATGAAGATAAGAGAAGGTGTTTATACCATAGAAGCCGCCGTGATCCTGACAATAGTAACTCTATTGGTGGCGCTGATGATCTACGCAGCTCTCTGTCTCCACGACAGGGCTATCTGTCTGGAGACGGCATTGTTCGATGTGAGGGCCTCGGTGCAGATGCTGGAGGAACCCGTTACATTGACCGGACGGCTGGATGCAGAACGAGTGGAGATGCACAGCATTTTTGACCGCCCAACGCTGGAGCGGTATGTGAGCCAGACCCTTCTGGAAGCAGAATTTAAGCTGAAGGCAGAAAGCCGTATGCTG
>CACZSO010000018.1 GCA_902783795.1 uncultured Eubacteriales bacterium | reverse complement strand
TGGACAGGAAGGCGTCTTTTATATAGATATCCAGGGCTCCTACCTGGCAGAACTCACCGAAGTCACCGGTAAAGAAAATTATATAGGATTTATCGTGAACTCAGATAACATAGAAGGCTTCGAGGCTTTATGCTCCCTGATAAGATAAAAAAAGCTTCCCTTAAGTGGGAAGCTTTTTTTATGTTTAGTATTTGATCGCGTAGATCGTGGAGGAGAAGGCCGGGAGTGTGACGCACAGGATGCCCTTGACGACTTTCACTTTCTTCACACCCACATTGTAGCCCCGTTCTTCAGAGACCATGATGCGGTCTACCGTCCCGTCTTCCGGCATATTGAGGACAGAAACATCGATGGTGACTTCACGCACAAAATACTTGTGGTTGATGACCACCAGGGCAGCGCTTTTTTCATCAAAACGGCCGTAGGCTATATACCCGTCGCCGCCTTCCAAGGACTTGTAAGACCCAGTCTTCAGGCAGCTGTAACGCTTATGGATGCCTATCATATCCCGGTGGAAGGTGATCAGCGGCCAGTTCTCTGAGCCCCAGGGGAAGGTCCGGCGGGAATCAGGATCCGTCCAGCCGGTGACGCCAGTCTCATCGCCGTAGTACAAGGTAGGGGCCCCCGGCAGGGTAAACTGCATGATCACACCAGCTTTATAAGCCGCATAAGAAAGTCCTTCAGACGCACTCCACGGGCCTGAATTATTCACCCGCCCAGTGCGCCGGTTCGTCCGGGTGAGGAACCGGGAATGATCGTGGTTCGACAGCTGGTTCATGGCCATCATCAGGGACTGGGAAGGCAGATAAGAGAATTCCTTATCCAGCTTCTTCATGAGCCACATGCCATCGCCTAAAAGGCCGGGGAAGCTTCTGTCAGAATGCTTTTCCATACCCGTCAGGAAATAGCCCACCGGGTCCATGAAAGCCGCATAGTTCATGATGCTGTCCCACTCATCGCCTCTCAGCCATTCATCGGCGGCGCCGTAATGCTCCGCAATGATGACCGCGTCCGGATTCACTTCTTTTACCGCCTGCCTGAACTCTTTCCAGAACTCATGATTATAGGAAGTGGACAGACCCAGGTCTGCGGCTACATCCAGCCGCCAGCCATCCACACAGTAAGGCGGAGACAGCCAGAAACGGGCCACATCCAGGATATATTGCTTCAACTCTTCCGAATCTTCGTAATTAAGCTTCGGCAATGTATCATGGCCCCACCAGCCTAGATAATGCCAGTTGTCCGGCCAGGTACCTTCGTCATCGAAAAAAAAGTAATTATGATACGGGCTGTCCTCGGCAATATAGGCGCCGGGGTCTTCTTTATGCTGTTTTTCGTAGATCTTTTCCCTGTCCATCCAGCGATGGAAAGAACCACAATGGTTAAATACGCCGTCCAGGATCACCCGGATGCCGTGTTTGTGGGCTTCTTCTACAAAGCGGGCAAAATACTCATTGGCATAAGCCAGATTCGCTTCATCCGTCATGCGGGTGATAAAACGCTCTGCCTTTGTATTGTCCATTACCCCGGGCTCTAATAAAGCGCCTTCGTCATGGACAAAACCTGTCAGGTGCGGGTCAATGTGCATGTAATCCATCACATCGTAGCGGTGATTTGACGGAGACATAAACAGCGGATTAAAGTAGATGGCTTCTATGCCAAGGTGTTTCAGATAATCCAGCTTCTGAAGCACCCCTTCCAGGTCGCCGCCGTAGAAACGGTTCACGTCATAGCTTTCCGGGAAAGCATCCCAGTTATCCACCCGCTCCACCTGCTGTCCCGCATAAGCATATTCCCGGGTAAGGACGCCGGAGTCCGGCAAAGCCTTGCAGAAACGGTCCACGAAGATCTGGTACATAACAGCGCCTTTTGCCCAGTCCGGGGTCGAAAAGCCGGGGACTAAGGTAAATGCGCCTTCCGTATGAGTACGGTTCGTGCTGACACCTTCTTTTGAATAAAACAGCCGCTCGGTACCGGAAACCACTTCGAAAAAGTACTCAAATACTTCCTCATAGATACGGATAATGGTCTCGTAATAATCAAAAGAACCCTTTGTATATTTTTTGTATAGTTCGCGCCTGAGTGCACGGCTGTAAAGATAAACGTGATCCACATTATCTTTACGAGTCCGGAACCGGAAAGTAACTTCGTCCCCGGGTCTTACGCTCTCCGGTGTCCTGAAACCTCCGGTCTCATCCGTAAACAGCGCATTCTGGTCAATCTGATTCATGATATATGGCCTCGAATTCCAGTCGTGTCAGTTTTTCTTTTTCTATCAGAAGCGCTGCGCCTTTCTCCAGCACATCTCTCTTGGAAAGCAGGATCTCTTCTGCTTTCTTATAACATTCATCAATGATCCGTTTCACTTCTTCTTCGATCTGGTTATACACATCAGAACCATAGGTCTTCATATGGCCCAGGTCACGGCCCATAAACACCTCGTCCTGTGACTGTTCGTAATTGATAAAACCGATCTTTTCGGACATACCGTATTTCATGACCATGTTCCGGGCGATCTCCGTAGCCTGGCGGATATCCTGGGAAGCTCCTGTGGTCACATCGTTAAAGGTGATGGCTTCTGCGATCCGGCCGCCCATGGCCACCATGATATCCTGCAGCATCCGGTCTCTGGTATCATACATCTCATCCTGTTCTGGAAGCGGCATGGTATAGCCCGCAGCCCCTAAGCCTGTGGGAATAATGGAGATGGTATGCACCGGTCCTACATCGGGCAATGCTTCAAACAGGATGGCATGACCCATCTCGTGGAACGCGGTGATCTTCTTCTCTTTTTCTGAGATGACGCGGGACCGTTTTTCTGCGCCGATCCCCACCTTGATAAAGGCCTGGTTAATGTCCTGCTGGATGATATACGGCCTGTCTGCCTTCGCGGCATTGATGGCAGCTTCATTCATCAGGTTCTCCAGGTCCGCGCCGGAGAAGCCAGCCGTAGTCTGGGCGATGGTCTGAAGATCCACATCGTCACCCAGTTTTTTATTCCGGGAATGGACTTCCAGGATCTCCAGGCGTCCTTTGATGTCCGGTCTGCCTACAGCGATCTTCCGGTCGAAACGGCCGGGACGAAGGATAGCCGGGTCCAGAATATCCGCCCGGTTCGTGGCTGCCATGACGATGATGCCTTCATTGACGGAGAAACCATCCATTTCCACCAGCAGCTGGTTCAATGTCTGCTCTCTCTCATCGTGGCCGCCGCCTAAGCCTGAACCTCTGATCCTGGCCACTGCATCGATCTCATCGATAAAGATGATGCAAGGTGCATTACGCTTAGCATCGGCAAACAGGTCACGCACACGGGAAGCGCCTACACCCACGAACATTTCCACAAAATCTGAACCGGAAATGGTAAAGAAGGGCACACCCGCCTCACCGGCCACTGCCTTGGCCAGCAATGTTTTACCGGTTCCGGGAGAACCCACTAAGAGCACGCCCTTAGGGATGCGGGCGCCCAGATCCGTATATTTCTTCGGATGGGACAGGAAATCCACGATCTCGAATAATTCTTCTTTTTCTTCCTGCAGTCCCGCTACGTCCTTGAATTTCACCGGATTATTATTAGGGTCGGAGACCTGGGCCCGGTTCTTCGTAAAACCGGACATGGGATTCCCACCGGCACCGCCTCCGGACATACCTATACGACCGGACATGATGACAAAAATGATCAAGGATCCGGTGAGCATCAGCAGGATAGGCAGGATGATATGCGTAAAGATACTTTCACCCGGCACATCGTCCAGCACCGTTTTTATATTTTTTTCCAGCAGCAGTGAAAGCTCTGCCGGAACATCGGACACATAGACAGAATACACTTTCTCATCGCCGGTAAGGATGAAACGCACCCGGCCCGTGGGCACTTCCTGGTTCTGGGTGATCCGGACTTCACTGATCTTTCCGGTATTCAGATATTCGCGGTACTCATTAAAGGTCGAGCTGTTTGTGCGGCCCGTCAGTTTCTGGATGAGCAGGCTGCCTCCCAGCATAACGGCCATAAACAGGAGGTAGAACAGAAGTCCCCGTCCAAAGCCGTATGATCTCTTGTTATTATTCATTAATTTCCTCAACTACTCCTATATATGGCAGGTTTCTGTATTTCTGGGCATAATCCAGCCCGAAACCTACCACAAACTTATCTTCTATCACAAAGCCGGTGTAATCCACATTCACCGGTTTTACCCGCCGGTCGGGTTTGTCTAATAAAGAGCAGAGTTTCAGCGATGCCGGTTTCTTCTGCTTCATGACTTCCAGCAGGAAGTACAAAGTATTGCCGCTGTCGACGATGTCTTCTACGACGATGACGTTTTTGCCTTCTACAGTCTCATCGGTATCCTTCGTGATCCGGACGATGCCGCTGGACTTCGTCCCGTCTCCGTAGGAGGAGACCTGCATAAAGTCGATGGTCACCGGGACGGTGATGCGTTTTGCCAGTTCACAGGTAAAAAAGACAGAACCTTTCAGGATGCAGATGAGATGCACGGACTGGCCTTCATAGTCTTTAGAGATCTGTTCACTCAGTTCTCTGACGCGCTTCATCAGTTCTTCTTCCGGGATCATTACGCTGATCTTATCCTTCATTATTCTCTTCCCCCACTTGTTTGATGCGGATCTCAAGGATCCGTCTGGTACTGTCTGTAATTTTATAGGCTTCGCTCATGCGGTACCCTACCACCCAGAGGATGTCATGGCCGGAAGCCACCACCGGGATTTTTTCCCGCTCTTCCTTAGGGATCTTTTCATCGATAAAAAACCGGTTCAGTTTTTTCCTGCTCTCCGGAAAGACGGCCAGGACATCGCCCTCTCTTCTGTATCGAAGTTCCGGGCGTTCTAATATTTTATCATAATCAAACCATTTCGTATACGGTGAATTTGGCGGTTTTTCTCCGTTTACCCCTTCTTTTTCCGTAAGAATCATGATAAATGAGGGGATGGAGGCGGATCCTGCTGCCGGATCTTCTTTCCCGGCCCAAAGTCCTTCATAGGTATTTTTCACCGTGATCCGTCCGGGCAGGTCCAGTTTTTTTCCTGTGTCTTTTTCTGAAAGCCGCCGGATATCCATGAGATGCTCCCGGGTCACATCCTTCACCGAAAGTCCCTTTCTTCTCAGCATCTGCATGACGATGTAAGGCTGGAGCACCGGGTCTTCTTTCTGAAACAACGCCCTGTCTATCAGGATGCTTTTTTCTTCTTCAGAAAGCGTATGCTTTTCAAGCCAGTCATCCGCCTGTCCGGTAAGATACCCATCAACTTTTGCCAGATATTCCGCTGTATCCCAGATCTTATCCACTGCATCGGGCCGGATCATCTCCAGTTCCGGGATCACCTGATGCCGGATCCGGTTCCGGCTGGCAGACAGTTCTTCGTTCGTTTCATCCTCACACCAGGTAAGGCCGTGTGAAGCAAGATAGTCCTTGATCTCTTCTTTTGTAAGAGATAATAACGGCCGCAGGATCATGATCTTCTCACCGCCGGATGTTTCCGTCATGGTTCTCGATTCCGGGATCCCGGAAAGCCCTCTTAAACCTGAGCCGCGGATCAGCTGGAACAGGAAAGTCTCCGCTGCATCATTTTTATGATGGGCCAGGGCGATCTTATGAGTCCCGGTTTTTTCACAGATCTCATAAAAAGCCTGGTATCTTACTTCCCGGGCGCCTTCTTCTAAGGACAGGCCTCTTTCTTCAGCATAATCTTTCGCATTTCTGTGACAGACATAAAGCTTAATGCCCCGCTCTTCGCAAAAAGCCCGGCAGAAAGCTTCATCCCTGTCCGCGGTATCCTTCCGGATGCCATGATGTACATGGACAGCTTCTACTGAGATAGCCAGTTTCTCCTTAAATTCATGGAGAAAAAGAAGCAGAAACAGAGAATCCGCGCCGCCGGAAAAGCCGGCCAGTACCTTATCTCCCGCCCGGAACCATCCTTTTTCTTTGATAGTAAAAAGTACCCTGTCTTTCAGATCTGTCATCATGTAAATATAAAAGGAAAAACCGCCGCCCTGACATGGGTCAGTGCGGCGGTCTGCTCTTTAGTCTTCCGGAACCAGAATGATCTCATTCGGGAAGGCCAGATTAAACTTATCACGCGCGATACGGATCATGTCCTCTTTGGAAAGCGGATGACTCCGTTTTTCTTCCAGGACTTCCTGTTCCTCTTCTGCCCTGCTGACATTTTCTGTCAGCACTTCGATATTCCGGCTGAGCACCTGGTTCTCCTTATGCAGATAGAACCACCGGAAGGAAAGTACCATAGTCAAAATCACTGCAATGATAACAATAAGCCATACACTCCGCTTAGCCATCCTGGCTGTACGGACGGATCTTTTTGCCATAGCGTACCTCCTTTCCTTATTATCAGCCGGTATCTGAGTCTTTATAGATCATATCACAGATAACGGATCATATCCTTCGCATCGTCTTTTTTTGTAGTCTCAAGAATGGTAAGTATCTCCGCCTTTACACTTTTTGTGCCGAAGCCTATCTCCAGGATATCGCCCACATGCACTTCTGTCGATGCCTTTGCTGTCTTTCCGTTGACCATCACACGCCCTGCATCACAGGCTTCATTCGCGACAGTCCTCCTCTTGATCAGACGGGAGACTTTTAAAAACTTATCCAGCCGCATGGCAATTACTTGTTGATGTTCTCCTTAAGAACCTTGCCGGCTTTGAACTTCGGAGACTTGGAAGCGGCAATGGTAATGTTCTCATTCGTTCTGGGGTTGCGGCCTTCTCTGGCAGCTCTTTCAGAAACTTCGAAAGTACCAAAACCGACTAACTGGACTTTACGGCCGTTCTTCAGCTCATCTTCAACAACAGCGGTGAAAGCATCGATAGCTGCTTCTGCATCCTTCTTGGAAAGCGCTGCTTTTGCGGCAATGGCGGATACTAACTCTTTTTTGTTCATTTTTATAACTCCTCCTAAAAATCATGGCTTATTACGCCCATTACATGAGGAAAACGGCTCATTTTCACATAGTTCACCTGATGAGCGCGTCTTCGCGTTATATTTATACACTTTTCAGCGGCACTTGTCAATCACTTCATGTCGTAAAGCGCAAGTTTTTAAGGAAAAAACGGTATTTCAGCCTGATCTGCTAGTTTAATACAGCCGAATAATGCGTGACTCCGGAGATCACCTCGCCATCCACCTGCATATCTGCCGGCGCATCGAACTCTGCTTCTATGACGTGACCCTTTCTGTAAGTGATGTGCTTCGGGAAAAGGTGTCCAAAGCCTTTCATGGCGAACACGAACAGGAAACACGCTTTCAGCCTTCCCACATCGTGGACCGCCACGGATGTCAGCGTATGTTCCGGTTCCATCCTGTCCTGCATCGAGGCGATCTTAAAGCCGCCGCCGAAATAAGAACCCAGCATCACCGGCGCCAGCCAGATCTGCTGATATGACAACGTTTCACCATCCACCGTAATACGGCCGCTTACCGGTTTATATTTGGACAGCAGTCCTTCCAGGGCGCAGATAATATAGGATTTCTGTTTTCCCTCTGCCTTCTTTCTCTCATGTTCCACGCAGGCATAGCCATCCAGCCCGAACCCGGCCCCATTGACAAAGACCCAGAGCTCACCGTTGATCTCAGCCATCGGAAGATGCTTAAGATACGGATCCAGAAGGAAGGGGGCTGTGGTTTTCTTTAAATTAAGATCATTGATAAAATCATTGCCGGTGCCGGAGGGGTAGAAATACAGCTGCCGGGAAAAATCCCAGCCTTTCAGCCTGTTGACAGCCCGGTTCAACGTACCGTCTCCGCCTGTCAGGATGATCATGTCATCCTCATCAAAGGCTTTCAGAGAATCCGCCCAGGCAAAATCCGCCGAAGTCATATCTACATATCTGCACGCCACATCGGGATAGAACTTTTCCAGTTTTCTGGCATCCTCCAGTCCTTTTCCTTCATGAGACAGAGGATTATATAGTACAATGATGTTATTCATGATCTCCTCTTAAGCTTTAAGTATACGGTTTAACAAATCGGCCGGCGGTTCTTATCCGCCGGCCGTTCCTTGCACTAAGGATTATTCCTCGACAATAGCGCTCATGGGGCAAACACCCGCGCAGGTGCCGCAGGAAATGCAAACGTCTGCATCAATGACGTATACTTCGTCGCCTTCAGAGATGGCGCTGACCGGGCATTCGCCTTCGCAAGTTCCGCATTTGATGCATTCTTCAGTGATTTTGTATGCCATAGTGTTATCCTCCTCCTAAAAATCGACCTAAGTGTAACACGATTATTCCTGCTTTGCAACAGGTAGAAAGCCTTAATTTGTGATTTTTCTATGTTTTTTCCATGGAAATTTGTACTGAAAGTCCCTGTTTTTCTGTTGCCCGCGGCTAACTTAACTGAGAGACCAGCATCAGCAGCTTCTCCCGTGTATTCAGTTCCGGTTCATCCAGTACTTTATCCAGCAATGTTTCCAGGATCCTGCCCATTTCCCGGCCCGGCTTCATTCCGGCATCCATAAGGTCCCGGCCGGTGACTGCCAGGGTCTTCAAAGAAATGCAGTCTCCCCGGGAAAGGATCCTCCGGACATCCGGAAGCAGCGCTTCATTTTTTGTAAAGCAAAGCAGCCGTTCGATGTCTTGTGTCCCGAAGGCCGCCAGCAAATGCCTGAGGGCTTTCTCATCCGAAGAAAAAGTTCCGGCTGAAAAATCCAGGATCGCCGCTGTACGGTTCATGGTATCATTGTCGAATTTCAGGTCCTTTAAAACCACAAGGGCGGCTTCTTTGTCCAGGCCGCTTAAAAAAGCGCAAAGTCTTAAGATACGGTCGCAGGGCATCTCTTTCAGCAGTGTGAGACGCTCTTCCCGCCGAAGTGAAAAATCAGGAAAGATCCAGGGCATGGCACCCACATCGTCAAAAAGGGCTGTCCGTTCCGGATGATCCGACATCAATGTTTTAACCAGTTCGTCCCGGATCCGTTCCCTGGATATTTTGCTTAAAGTATCCGCCAATGTTCCCGCTGCCCGGAAGGTAGCTTCATCAATGGTAAAATCCAGCTGGGCTGAAAAACGGATGCAGCGCATGATCCTGAGGGCATCCTCGGAAAACCGTTCCAACGGCTCTCCCACAGCCCGGATCACTTTGTTTTCCAGATCTTCTCTGCCGTTAAATAAGTCCACCAGACCTTCTGTTTCATTATATGCCATGGCATTGACGGTGAAATCACGGCGCAGCAGGTCTTCGGATAAAAGGGTGGTAAAGGCCACACTTTCCGGATGGCGCGCGTCCGTATAGGCACCATCGATCCGGTAGGTGGTGACCTCATACCCTGTACTGCCCATCATCACTGTCACGGTGCCATGGGCGATCCCGGTATCTACCGTCCGTCTGAAACAGGCTTTTACCTCTTCAGGTCTTGCGGAAGTGGTGATGTCCCAGTCCCCGGGTTTCCGCCCTAAAAGAGAATCCCGAACACAGCCGCCTACGGCATACGCTTCGTATCCGGCTTCATTCAGGATCCTTAAAATGGTCTTTACCTGTTCAGGAAGTTCTATCTTCATCACGATGTTTTTTCTATCCAGTTCATACCCTTATTCAGGGCATAATTATGAGCAAAGGAACGGGCAGAAGCTTCTATGGTCACGGAAGAATTCGGCCCAAAAGCCGCATCATTTATGCCTGAAACACTGTCAGGGATCACCACCTGCACCAGGTTCGGGCAGTCGCAGAAGGCGCCGGCGCTGATCCAGTCCACACCTTCCGGGATCACGATCAGGCTCACGTTCACAGACCCGCGGAAAGCGTTATCATCAATGCCCACCACCGGGTAGCCGAACACATCGGACGCCACTTCGATACGTGAATTATTACAGGCGTTTGCCGCCACTGAAGCGATACCGTTTTCTACACGGTAGACCAGGCCTTCATATTCGATATCCTGATAGGCCCTCTCCTCTCCGGCAGTGTCAGCATCCGGTGTTTCTTCAGGCACAGTATCCGTATCCTGAGGAGGTATATCCGGCTGGGTTTCTTCAGGAACTGTATCACTCGGTATGAGTTCCGTTTCGCCCCCTTCATCCGGAGCTTTTTCTGTATCCTGCGACGGAGCCTCTGTTTCTTCTGGGTCTGTGTCCTCTGACTTCTCGCCGGGAGTTTCTGTATCTTCTGCCGGATCCTCTTTTTCTGTAGGCCTGTCCTTATCCGGATCACGGGTTTTTTCAGAGATCCCCGGGGCCGTCTCATCTGACTGCTGAGAAGATGTGGTTATATCTGTGTACTCTTCCTGTGTTACATTAGTCTGGGCAGTGGTCACCACTGTCCGCTGGTTCTGTTTTAACCCGCTGTAGATCAGGACGGCAAGGACAGCCAGGACAATACCGGAACCCAGGATCGCCAGTACGATCCCGGGTCTTTCCCGGTAGTCTTTCTTTTTTTCGGTCTCGTAGGGAGAATAAGAGGAATCGATCTCAAAATCCTCATCCCTCGGACGAGTCTCCCGTACGTTCCGGTCCTTTGCCATAACCGTTTCTCCTGCTTAATAAGCTCTTCCCCAGATCACCATGGCCTTTGCGGGCCTGCCGCAGCAGACGCAGGTCTTTCCGATCTCTTCCTGTTCAAAAGGCATACACCGGGAAGTGGCTGCCAGCTCTTCTTTGATCTTATCTTCACAGGCCCTGTCTCCGCACCACATGGCTTTGACAAAACCGGGGCGGTTTTCGATGATATCCTTGAATTCTTCGTAATCTGACGCAGTATAGGTATGGGTGTTCAGGAAGGTCCGGGCCCGCTCCAGCATATCGTGCTGGATGACCTCTAAAAGCTTTCCGACTTCTTCTTCCAGGTCGTCCAGAGATACCTCGATCTTCTCTCTGGTATCGCGGCGTACCAGGACAGCCTTGTTAACCTCCATATCCTTGGGTCCGATCTCCACACGGACAGGAATTCCGCGCATTTCCGCCTCTGCGAACTTAAATCCGGGGGATTTGTCGGAATTATCAAGCTTCGCCGAAAAACGCCCTTTAAGACGTGTATACAGCTCTTCTGCTTTCTCGGAAACACCGGGGCGATGGGCTGCCACGGGGATCACGATCACCTGGGTGGGCGCGATCCTGGGAGGCAATACCAGACCGGAATCATCGCCATGGACCATGATCAGGCCGCCGATGAGCCGGGTGCTGACGCCCCAGGAGGTCTGGTGGACATGCTTCAGCTGATTATCCCTGTCGGCAAAAGTCACATCATAAGCCTTCGCGAAACCATCGCCAAAATTATGGGAAGTACCGGACTGCAGAGCCTTGCCGTCATGCATGAGGGCCTCGATCGTGTAGGTCGCAATGGCGCCGGCAAACTTTTCCTTCTCTGTCTTCTGTCCTTTGATGACAGGGATGGCCAGCACTTCTTCACAAAAATCAGCGTACACATTCAGCATCTGGATGGTGCGCGCCTGGGCATCTTCTGCCGTAGCATGAGCCGTATGGCCTTCCTGCCATAAGAACTCCCTCGACCGTAAGAAAGGCCGGGTTTCTTTTTCCCACCGGACCACAGAGCACCACTGGTTATAGACCCGGGGCAGATCACGGTAGGAATGGATATCTTTGGAGTAGAAGTCACAGAACAATGTTTCGGAGGTAGGCCGGATGCAGAGCCGTTCCTGCAGAGGCTCCAGACCACCATGAGTGACCCAGGCCACTTCCGGAGCAAAGCCTTCCACATGCTCTGCTTCTTTATTCAGCAGGCTTTCGGGGATCAGCAGGGGCATGTATACATTTTCCACGCCCGTCTCTTTAAAGCGGCGGTCCAGTTCTTTCTGGATGTTTTCCCAGATGGCATAGCCGGCGGGTTTGATGACCATGAAGCCCTTAACGGACGCATAATCCATCAGTTCCGCTTTCTTGACGATGTCTGTGTACCACTGGGCAAAATCTTCCTCCCGCGAGGTGATCTGCTCTACTAATTTCTTATCTGCCATTTTTAAGTTCCTCCGTTTTATCCAGTCTTTCCCAGGGAAGTTCTATATCTGTACGGCCAAAATGACCGTAGGCTGCTGTCTGTTTATAAATGGGACGCCTTAAATCCAGCATCTTGATGATGCCCGCCGGCCGCAGGTCGAACACCTGCTTTATGCGCTCTGCGATTTCCACATCCGGGATGATGCCGGTGCCGAACGTATTCACCGACACAGACACAGGATGCGCCACACCGATGGCATAGGCGAGCTGCAGTTCGCACCGTTTTGCCAGACCCGCTGCCACCACATTTTTAGCTGCATACCGGGCCGCGTAAGAGGCGGAACGGTCCACTTTCGTGGGATCCTTGCCGCTGAAGGCTCCGCCGCCATGGCCGCAGGCGCCGCCGTAGGTGTCCACGATGATCTTCCGGCCTGTGAGTCCTGAATCGCCGGCCGGTCCGCCTATGACGAAACGTCCTGTGGGGTTTACGAAGAACCGGGTCTTTTCATCCACCATATCCGCCGGAAGCACCGGATCGAATACATAGGTCTTGATGTCCTTTTTGATCTGCTCCAGGCTCACCTGCTCATCGTGCTGAGTGGAAAGGACTACGGTATCGATCCTCACCGGCACATGATCCTCATCATATTCCACGGTGACCTGAGTCTTCCCGTCGGGTCTTAAATAGGCCAATGTCCCGTCCTTCCGGACTTCCATCAGTTTCCTGGAAAGCTTATGGGCCAGGGAAATGGGATAAGGCATGTATTCCGGCGTTTCATCAGTGGCATAGCCGAACATCATTCCCTGATCTCCGGCGCCTATCAGATCCAGTGCATCTTCGGATTCACTGTTTTCTTTGACTTCCAGGGCGGTATCCACACCCAGGGCTATATCCGCTGACTGCTCATCGATAGAGGTGATCACAGCGCAGGTATCGCCGTCGAAACCGAACTTGGCCCGGGTGTAGCCGATGTCTTTCACGGTCTGCCGGACGATCTTCTGGATGTCCACATAAGCGTTCGTCGTGATCTCGCCCATGACCATGACCAGGCCGGTGGTGCAGCATGTCTCGCAGGCTACCCGGCTCATAGGATCTTCCGATAATAAAGCATCCAGGATCGCGTCAGAGATCTGATCGCAGATCTTATCAGGATGCCCCTCCGTCACGGATTCGGAGGTAAATAAGAAATGATTTTTTTCCATGGTTTCCTTCTGTGTCTTTTTTATTTTATATATATTCCAGATTTGAGAACTTCGTAAGATTCTCCAGCCATGCCAGTTCCACAGTACCGATGGGGCCGTTCCTCTGTTTCTGGACGATGATCTCCGCGATTCCCTTTTTCTCTGTTTCTTTATTATAAACTTCGTCTCTGTACAGGAAGATGACGATGTCCGCGTCCTGTTCGATGGCGCCGGATTCTCTTAAGTCTGAAAGCTGCGGCCGGTGGTCGGAACGCTGTTCCGGTGCACGGGACAGCTGGGACAATAAGATGATAGGTACATTCAGTTCTCTGGCCAACTGCTTTAAGGACCGGGTCATTTCCGAGATCTCCTGCTGCCGGTTATCCGACCCTCTCCCGCTGCCGGACATGAGCTGCAGATAATCAATGATCACCAGGTCCAGGCCTTTTTCCAGTTTGTACCGGCGGCACCGGCTCCTGAGTTCTGACACATTAATGCCGGCGGTATCATCGATGATCAGGTTCGACCGCGCGATGATGGAGGAAGCCTCCACGATATCGTCCCATTCCGCATCCGCCAATGTACCTGTCCTCAGTTTCTGTGAATCCACATGGGCTTCCATGGCCAGCATACGGTTCACCAGCTGCTCGGCACTCATTTCCAGCTCGAAAATAGCGGTCCGGTAGTTTTTCTTTACAGAAATATTATCCACCAGGTTCAGGGCGAAGGCTGTTTTACCCATGGAGGGACGTCCCGCCACCAGGATCAGATCAGAGGGCTGAAGGCCCGTCAGCATATGGTCCAGCTGGGTAAAACCGGTGGGGATGCCTGTGATACCTCCGCCGTTTTTCGCGGCTTCTTCGATCTTTGACAGGACATTCAGGGTGATCTCATCGATGGGCTTACTGATGGAATCCTTCCGCTTTTCCAAGAGGTCGAAGATCTCTTTTTCCGTCCGGTTGACCAGTGTCTGGGTATCTTCTTTCTCCAGGTAGCAGTCATTCTCCAGGGTATCAAAGGTCTTGATCATCCTTCTCAGCAGCGCCTTCTCCGCCACGATCCGGGCATAAGATCTGATATTGGCCGATGTAAAGACGGAATTGATCAGGTCGCGCAGATACTCCAGACTGTAGACCTCCGGCGGCACATCTTTTGTCTTCAGCGCATTCTGAAGATTAATGATATCCGTCGGTTTTCCCTCCTGGTACAGCTCCATGATGGTCTCATAGATGATCCCATACTGCCGCTGATAGAAATCCTCACTTTTCACCAGGTCTGCAGCGTCCGAGATGGAATCCGGGGCATAAAGCATCGAGCCGAGAACAGACTGCTCGGCTTCGATGGAATTCGGCGGTATCCGCTTGACTAAAACATCCTCCTGAGGCATGAGGTGAGTTTCCTTCCTACATTATTTCTGCTCTTCAACAATGACGTTTAACGAGGCTGTGACCTGGGGGTGCAGCTTTAAAGGCACCACGATCTTACCCAGTTCCTTAATGGGTTCCGGCAGCACCAGTTTTTTCTTATCCACTTCCAGATCCAGCTGCTCTTTGCAGGCTTCGGCGATTTCTTTTGACGATACAGAACCGAAGATCTTTCCGTCTTTTCCGCAGCGAAGGCCTATGGTCACAGACGTGCCGGAGATCTTCTCAGCCAGTTTTTGAGCATTCTCCAGCCGTTCTCTGGCCATCTTATCTTCATGAGCCTGCTGAAGCTTCAGTTCGTTCTTATTTTTCGCGGTAGCTTCCACCACCTGCTTTTTTGCCAGCAGGGCCCGGGCATATCCGTCTTTCAGCTTTACCTGGTCCCCTTTTTTACCTACATTCCTGATATCCTCGAGTAAAATAACTTCCATACTTACTCCTTTTCATATTCTGTGATCACTTCTTTCAGAAGCGTGATCACTTCTTCGATGGTCTTATCCTTAAACTGCGCACCAGCCACAGACATATGGCCGCCGCCCCCCAGCTTCTCCATGATCAGCTGCACATTGACCTCATCAATGGAGCGGGCGCTTACATAGATCTTACCTTCAAAATCTGTCAACACAAAGCTGGCTTTCACACCGTCGATTTCCAGCAGCTCATTAGCCGCCTGGGCTGCCACCACGGTCCGATTCTGATTCCCCTCTTCATAGGGGCAGATGGAAATGATATAGGATCTGTTAAAGATCTCCGCCCGATGCACCGTCTCTGCCTTCAGCTTATAATCTTCCATGCTTTCGCGGAAGAGTTTGCGCACCCGGGTCACATCAGCATTGCTCCGGCGCAGATACGCTGCCGCTTCAAAGGTACGGACCCCAGCCTTATCCACGAAATTATTCGTATCCATAACGATACCGGACAATATAGCATCGGCCTCCAGGGCCAGCAGCCGGATGGATGGGTCATAATACTGCACCACTTCCGCCACCATCTCAGACGCAGAGGATGCAAAGGGTTCCACATAAGACAGGGTAGTATTTTCGATGCGTTCTTTTCCCTGCCGGTGATGGTCCATGACCACCACCCGGTTCACTTTTTCCAAAAGTTCCGGACACTCTGTATAAGACGGACGGTTCGTATCCACCACCACCAAAAGAGTGGAAGGCTGGCAGATCTTTATGGCTGTCTCCCGGCTGATAAAGAGGTCTGCCTCGTACTCATTATTATCCTTAAACAAGCTCACCAGTGGCTTCATGCTGTTTGTCACAGCCCCCAGCACGATCCTGGCCCGCTTGCCGGAGAATTTCGCCATCCGGTAGATACCGATAGCTGCTCCCAGGCAGTCCAGGTCACTCATGGGATGGCCCATGATGATGACATCCTCAGCTTCAGAGATCAGGTCTTTTAAGGATTCCGCTTTCATACGGGCCTTGACACGGGTATTTCTTTCTGTGGATTTGGATTTGCCGCCGTAATAACTGATCTCATCCCCGTTCTTAACGACCGCCTGGTCTCCGCCCCGGCCTAAAGCCATGTCGATGCAGGCACGGGCTGTTTCATAGTTTTCAGCGGGTGTCTTCCCGTTATAGCCTATGCCGATGGACAGGGTAGCGGTCACTTCATTGCCGATCCTGACAGTCTTCACATCTTCCAGGATATCAAAGTTATTCTGCTGCATTTCCCACAGGCTTTTCTGGGTCATAAACACCAGGAATCTGTCCTTTTCCAGCTTTCTCATGACGGCGGAAAGAGGTTCCATGTAACGGTTCAGTTTCCGCTCCAGCAAGGCGGAAAGCATGGATTTGCGGACTTCCTCCTCATTCTCCATGATATCTTCGTAGTTATCGATGTAGATGAGGCCCACCACGTTTTTCTCTTCTTCCAGCGTAGTCCTTAAGTAATTCAGCTCTGTTTCATCCTTGAAATAGGCGCTGAAAAGCTTATTTGCATGACCTTCGCTCATCTCCAGGATCTCTTCTGCATCCACAGTGTCAATGGTGTTTAAGAACATGCGGAATGTCTGTTCGCCGAAAACGAGTGTCTGATTATCAAATTTTTTAAGATCCTGCTCCTTCAGCTCCGGAAACACCTGGGAGATCTCGATCTGCTTCTTCAAAAGGAAGAAAGCCAGTTCGAAAGCCTCATTATACCACAGCACCTCTCCATCAGGGGCGATGAGGGCAAAAGGAATGTCCATCTCCCTCATGAGCTGGTTCTGCACATGGGCAAAGGCCGAACCAAAATCCGTCAGCCGCCTTAAATACTCTTTCCGGTTCAGCCGGGTGATCACGAGCGCTGCCAGATAATACGCCAATGTCAAGGCTGTCAGCAACAGCCCTACTTTCACATCATAAAAATAAGCACCCACAGCCGCCACGGCCAGTATGATCCCCGCAAAAAACGGCCACCTGAAATAAGCATTGACTGCCGTCTGCTTTTTCTTTTCCATTTTGTGACTCCTTAAAAACCCTTAAATAGGATAGATTCGATCCGAACTCACAATAATTGAATATATATTATAGCACAGGAAAAAGAAATATGCCACAGGAAAATCATCGAGGTTCACTGGCCATATTTTCCAGAAAAATCCGCCTGTTTTTTGTTGATTTAACACAAAAGAACCATTGACGATGCTATATTTTATAGATATATTATATATAACAAATGTCTTTTCTGCCTGACAAGAAAGCCGATGGACATTCAGAAAGGATCATCATTACACGCCTGTTATTTTTATTAATGAAGGAGGAATATCTGAAAATGAAAAAAGCCTTGAGTTTTATATTTGTATTGACTCTTTGCCTGGGGATCTTCTTTGTTATTGGAAAAAAGCCGGCTGCCGCCGGGTATGAAAACGGCGACCTGGTAAAGATCGGCTCCTATCCACAGACAAGGGTCACAGACAGTGCATTGATCTCTGCTCTTAACAATGTTTCAAAAACGTGGATCAACTATCCTTATTACTCTCCGAATACCGGGAGTGATGCATCCACTTATCCGATCAAGCTGGATACCAGCATCATGAAATATGCGGATATCACATACCAGTCGCAGAAGTACCGGGCTGTATACATCTATTCCGAACGCCCTGAGCAATCTTTATATCCTGTGTCTCAAAACCAGGTCCATCCGCAGAAAGCGAACGGTTATAACACCGGAACCACGTATTATTTCAAGTGGGAGCCTTTGGTCTGGGAGATACTGGATGCGGATACCGGCATGGCCATTACTGCAAAAAGCATTGATGCCCAGGAATTCAACACCCATTTCATAGTGAGATCAGACAGCACCGGCGGAATGGAATACCGCAATGGTATCGACACGGAGCTGGATGCTAATGATTTTTATGGTTCCACCATAGAACGCTGGCTGAATGGACTGGGTATAGGCTCCAGTTTTATGGATTACCGTACCTTCAACTTTCTGAACAGCGCTTTTACAGCCAGCGAGCAGACGGCATTGTTCTCCAAAGAAATCGTTGACAATAATTCCGGCTCATTCTATCGTTCCGATAAAGTCATGCTGCTGACGAAGGATCAGTTCAACACGTATAAGTCCTCCCTCATCTTTTCCGGGGCTACTGATTATGCTGAAGCCCAGGGTGAAAGCGAGGGCTACTATCTGACCAGGTCTGCTCTGGGCGGATCCGGCAGAAACGGCACAAACAGGATCTACTATATCCAAAAAAACGGAATCAGTTCCTCGCAGGCAAATCATGCGCCTATATATTCGACTATGAACGGGGTCCGGCCCCTGGTCTATCTGGATCTGTCCTCTTCTTACATCCAGGATACTGCCTATACATTAACTTTTAACGGCAAAGGCGGCACCAATGTACCCCCAGCACAAAAAGCAAATGAGAACGGGCAGGTTACGATCACCACACAGCTTCCGGACAAGTTCCCGGATTACTATTTTGCCGGGTGGAGCACTTCAAGTTCGGCATTGACCGCCACTTACGCTCCCGGTCAAACGATTACACTGACAAAGGATACGACCCTGTACGCCGTTTACAGCAGTACGAAGACATGGGATTTGAATTACAGTCAAACTGTGACCATCAGTCAGCAAAACACCTATGTCAGATATAAAGTAATTATTCCCTACACAGGAGACTATACCTTCTACTGTACAAATGGTACTTCAGAGAAAGACCCCTATATTAAGATTATGGACTTCAGCGGAAAGGTAGCGGCATCCAACGATAATAATCCCTCAGGAGGCTATAATTTCTCTGTTTCACCGGAAGGCCTGTATGTAAATGATCCTTACTATCTGGAGATAGGACTTAAGCCGGGGCAGACCGGTACGATCAATCTCTATTCAAAAGGCGTCCCATACAAACCGGAAATTGTAACACAGCCGGTAGCTGACCGTACCGTATCTGCAGGTGACAATGTTACTTTCTACGTACAGGCAAGGGGCAAGGATATTTCCTATCAGTGGTATTATCGAAATTCCTCTTCCGACTCATGGAAAGCCAGTTCCAGCGCATCAGCGAAAACTGCCTCGTTCTCTTTTACCGCACAGGAAAGCCACAGCGGCCATCAGTACAGGTGCGAGATAACAAATATTTACGGTGTTGTAACATCCAATATATCCACTGTTCATGTGATACCTAGAATCACAGCACAGCCATCTGATCAGTCGGTAGCTGTTGACTGTGCAGCGAAGTTTACTGTTGCTGCCCAGGGCACGAACCTGAAATATCAGTGGGAGTACCGGAATTCATCTACGGATACCTGGAAGAACAGTACCATGGCCTGTGCGAAGACGAATACTTTCACCTTCACCGCGACTGAAAGCCATTCCGGCCATCAGTACCGCTGCGCCGTTTCTAATGGTAAAGGCACAGCCTATTCGAATGCTGCGACGCTGACCGTGAGGCCTTTAATCACCACGCAGCCCAATACCAGTGTGACGGTAGCTGTCGGCGGAACCGTAAAGCTGACAACGGCCGCGAAGGGAACGAATCTTAAGTATCAGTGGCAGTACCGGAATTCTTCATCAGATACCTGGAAGAACAGCACCATGGCCTGTGCGAAGACGAATACTTTCACATTTA
>CACZSO010000017.1 GCA_902783795.1 uncultured Eubacteriales bacterium | reverse complement strand
GTAAAAACAGAAACGGATATGTCAGTACGGTAACGATATACGAGTGCGGGAACTGTCAGGGATGTCCGTATAAAGGCAAATGTATCCACGGCAACAATTGCAGGACGCCAATGGAGGAGTGGAACAAACGTCTGAACGTTTCCAAGGTCATGAAGCAAAAGAGAGAGGAGACATTGGAACGGATAACAACCGTGTATGGCGCACAGCTGCGGATGAACCGGAGCATACAGGCTGAAGGGAGTTTTGCTGTTGTAAAAGAAGACATGAACTTCCGGAGATATCTGTACCGCGGAAAGAAAAACGTGATGGCGCAAAGTGTCCTTTTGGCTATAGCTTATAATATCAACAAACTGCATTTCAAGATCCAGGGCGGCAGGACGGGTCAGTTTCTGACGGACTTGAAAACCGCATAAATTTAGAAAGTTCAAAACGAATGGTATTAGGAGACGCTTCAATCACAAAGCGGCTCTGTTCAAAGACTCCACTTCCCTCAGGAACGTGTACAGAAACATAGAAAACCATAAAAAATCCGGCCATACAGCCGGATCATACCTTTATAAAACGGGGTTATTACATCATCTAATGCAACAACCCCTTCTATGTGATCACAGAATAGCTTGCACTGTTTTGCCTGTACTACTATGAATGTATGGCCGTACACAATACACCCTCTGGCCTGCATCATCATCGGGAAGTCATCGACTGCAAAGAGGAAAACATAGATGGCGTCATCAGCCAGGTAGTATCAATTCTAAGAAAAACGAATGACACCGCCTCCAATCGTAAAAATGTATTCCGGGGCCGTGTTTGCTTCGGTGATTAACCGGATATCTTGATATAAACACGGCCCACAATCGTGAAAATGTAATCCGGGGCCGTGTTTGCTTCTGCCGGGATCTAGCAGGACTTTCTTTTATAAAAACTGTGTGAATCTGCTCAGAAGAGCAACTTATTACTCTTTTTTTATGTTTTCATTTATGGAACAGTATGTTATACTTTTTCTGAAAAGAGGGCTGAATACCCTTTTTTGTAAGAAAACTCAGGTTCTAAAAAGGAAGGAGTATCCATGAATACACGGGAAATTACGAAGATCCTCAATGATACAGATTATGTGCGGACAGGCGGATCCGCGGAAGAACTGAAAGCCGCGGAATATTTAAAAGGCTGGGCGGAAAAATATGGCGCCAAAGCTTATATCGAGCCTTTTGAAGTGCAGATGGCAGATATTAAAAAGGCTGAGCTTTACATTGACGGAAACCCGGTGACCTGCAAGGGTTATCTGAACTGTGGCTCGGGGACGGTGGAGAAGGAACTGGTGTATCTGCCGAATACGGATAAGGCCTCGCTGATGGCGGCGAAAGATAAGATCGTCCTGCTGGACTCCGGCATCAGTTACTGGGTCTATAAAGACCTGACGGAAGCCGGGGCAGCCGGCATCATTACCTATGACGGCAATGTGAATTTCCGTGATAATGACATCGACCAGAAAGAGCTGAGAGGCTTTGTGCGGGAAGCGGCAGAAGACGGTAAGAAACTCCTTTGCTGCTGCATCAATGCGAAAGATGCTGTGAAGCTTGTGAAGAATGACGCAAAGACCGCGAAGATCGTGATCGAGCAGGAAGAGTACACCGGCGAATCCCGCAATGTCATCGCCGAGATCCCCGGCTCGACGGATGAGTGGATCGTCCTTACCGCTCATTATGATTCCACCTCCCTGTCTCACGGTGCTTACGACAATATGACCGGCGCCATAGGACTTTTGGGCATTATGGATGAGCTTTCAGACAGCGCTCCCAATCGTTACGGCCTGAGGTTCATTTTCTGCGGTTCGGAAGAGCGGGGGCTGTTAGGCTCTAAGGCATATGTGGCGCAGCATAAAGAAGAGCTGGGTAAAGTGGTCCTGAATGTAAATCTGGATATGATCGGCAGCATCATGGGCAAGTTCATTTCCGTGGTCTCTGCGGAAGAGAAACTGGTGAATTATATCAGCTACATTTCTCTGGAGATCGGCTGGGGCATGGAAGCCCGGCAGGGTGTCTATTCTTCGGACTCCACCCCCTTTGCGGATGCCGGCGTGCCGGCCGTGTCCTTTGCCAGGATCGCCGGAGGAAATCTGGCACCTATCCATAACCGTTATGATACGAAGGCCGTCGTATCTCCGGCCCAGTGTAAAGATGATATTGATTTCCTGGCCTATTTCTGCGACCGGATGGCGAACTCCGTGATCTGCCCGGTAGACCGTGAGATCCCGGAAAAAGTGAAAGAAGATCTGGATAAATACCTGAACAGAAAGAGACGGTGATAAATAAGTATCATTATAGTTCTTGCTATGTAAAGGAGGGAGAAGTTGAAAAAAGTATTATTGATGATGCTCACGGTATTGCTGATCCTCAGCGGCTGCGGCGGTAAAGACGCTTCCAATACTTCTGTACCTTCAGAAGGGGAGGGCGTACCCAGCCGGCAGAAGCCTGCGGCAACTGTCTCTGACATTGCCGGCGTCTGGTATGGCAGCGACGCGAATGAGACCCGGATCTTACTGCGGGAAAATATGACCATGCTTTATACGGAACTGAAGGGTGGTGAAGCCCAGAAGAAGGGCAGTGAAGGGAAATGGACCTTTGAAAATAATAAGATCACCATCAAATTGACCGTCGGGGGCCGGGACTATGTGCTGTCAGGAGAGCTGGAAGCTGATCAGAGAAGTTATGTGCTGAACTGCGACAACGGCATGCCCTGGAGCCCGGAGACCTTCACCATAAGTGAGGATACGGAAAACGATCTGAAGAAACAGATGGGCCTGCCGGTGGATGAACCCAAAACGACAGTGGCTCCTGCCACGGCTAAACCCACAGAGAAGCCCACTGAAAAACCTACCGAAAAAGCTACGGAAGAATCGTCTTCGGAAGAAGGGCAGGAAGAAGCGGCAAAGGTCCTGCATTTCACCAATACTCGCTGGAAAGCGACTGATTTCGGTACACTGGAAGACGGAAGCAGATGGCAAACAAATCTTACCATGGATAATCTGGGACTGGACAATGATGCGATGTTCGACTACCCTGAGCTTACGGAAGCGCTGGAAAGCAGGAAGAACAGGAATCACAGCACCTTCGAGGAGACCAGAAAAGCATTTGTGAAAGCGACTGAAAATGTACCTGACGGAGTCTCGGATTATTATAATAATATAAAAATAGCACGTGCGGACAGCGGACTGGTAAGCTTCTGCACTCAGGAGAACAGTATATACTCCGCTATTGAGAAAAACTATCAGAGCGTAAGCACAGAAACATTGGACTCTAAGACCGGAGAGACAGTAAGACTGGCCGAACTCGTGAAAAAACCGGCGGATCTGCTTCCTATACTGAAAGAGAAGACGGTCGAGTGGCTTGACAGCGTTGCTGACCTTGCCGACGATATAGAAGAAGTCAAGGCTCAGGCAGAGGAATTCTTTGACTATGATGCAGAGATCAATGAACTTCCCTGGACCATAGGCTATGACAGGCTGACATTCTATTTTGACCCCGGTGTAGTCCTGCCCGAAGAATGGTTATCTTTCTCTGTGGAGATATTATTCCATGAAAATGAAAAGCTGTTTACCGAAAAAGCCCTGAATGTTCCCGGGTCCTATATCATTCCTGTGGAACTGGGTTCCGGAAGAGAGACAGTGCTTTCAGACGGCAGAAAGCTGAGTGTGTATTACGATAATCCCGGACAGTATGCAGATATCACGCTGGATAAGGAAAAAATGGGCTATGACCTGCCGTACATGGAGGGTATCGACAGCGCTTACCTTATGCATGATGAGAAAGCCGGAGATCATCTCTATGTGGCAGCACATGGCATGAGTGAATCATATGTGACGATGTTCATAGACCTTAACGGAAAGAAGCCTGCTAAAACGGGCGAAACGTATGAAAGCATGACAGTGAATCTGTGGGGTGATGATGAAAGGGGAGATAATTATTATTCCTCAGAGACTGTGATCTCTGTGCCTACGGATCCTGCCTGTTTCAAAATGAGAGTATGGAGGGATTTCCTGGGCACGAACGAAGTCACTCGTGATTACAAAGTCGGCAAAGATGGCTGTGCAGTAGGTCTTACAGAATGGTATGATATGCTGAGGCCATTCGAACTGACACTGAAACAGGATGTGGAACTCACGGTCGTGTTAGCAGGCGAAGGATCTCTGAAACCTGGAAAACATACATTCTCCGCAGGTGAAAAACTCACTGTTTTCAGGGAAAAACATGTGGATGACAAAACGCGCATAGGGGATGCCTGGACAAAAGATGGGGCTACCGTAGAGATCCAGGTAGATTTTGATAAAAACGCGTGGAAGCAAACCATTAACGGCATCGACATCAATGATCTGTTTGACGGCATGCAGTACGCAGGCTGATGAGACAGATATAGTTGCTGTAAAAAAACGGATCCTTTCCGTTTGTTATAATTTCAAGAAGGGAGTCTACTATGGCAAAAGAATTCATCTGTAAAACAGACTGGCCGCTGGCCCAGACAGATAAGGGAACACTCCGCGGCTATTTTTATGACGGCGTATTCCGCTTCTTAGGTGTTAAGTATGCGGATGCAAAGCGCTTCGAACAGCCTCAGGAGGTACAGCCGTGGGAAGGCATCAAGGATGCCCAGGACTATGGCTACATCTGTCCGGACACCGCAGGCCCTGAAAAAAGAGCCCCGCGGGGAGAGATCAGAGTGCCCCACCGGTACTGGCCGGAAAGCGAGCACTGCCAGTATCTGAACGTGTTTACGAATACATTGGATCCGGAGGCTAAAAAGGCGGTCATGGTGTGGCTGCACGGCGGCGGATATTCCGGCGGATCTTCTATAGAGATCCAGTATTATGATGGCGACAATCTGGCAAAAAACGAAGATGTGGTCTGCGTTACATTGAACCACCGGCTGAATGTCTTCGGTTTTTTGGATGTATCTGAGTACGGCCCGCAGTACGAGAATTCTGTAAATGTGGGTATGGCCGATATCGTGGCAGCCCTTCAGTGGGTGAAAAAGAACATTGCCGCATTCGGCGGCGACCCGGACAATGTAACGATCTTCGGTCAGTCCGGCGGCGGCGGAAAGGTCAGTGCCCTGGAGCAGATCCCGGCAGCAGCAGGCCTCTTCCAGAAAGCTATCGTCATGTCCGGCTCTATCCCGGATGATGACGGTCTGGTGTATACCACAGCTACCGGCAAACAGATCGCTGAAGCCATCATGGAAGAACTGGGAAGCCCGGAGCATGATTTCAATAAGCTTTTGACAGCTCCCGAACCGGTCCTTACCATAGCCATGAACCGGGCGCTGAATAACCTGAAGAAGGCTGGCCTGGCTGTGGGCTGAGGCCCGCAGAAAAACGGCTGGTATGAAGGCTATGTGGCTTATAACGGTGTTTCCGAGCATTCAAAGACCATCCCCACCATGTTTGGCACAGAGATCTGCGAATTCGGCTTTAACCCCATCCAGGATCTGAACGCCGTTCCGGAGGAAGAACGCCCGGCCATTATCAAAGAGAAATTCGGGGAAGAGAATGGAGAAAAGCTGATCGAGCTTTATAAGAAAGCCTATCCCGGCGTGAATATCCTGAACGTACTGACGCTGGACGTGATGTTCCGTCCCACCACGAAGGATATGATCCGCAGACGTGTGAAAGAGTGCAGCGCTCCCAACTATAACTACATCATGTCCCTGGAATTCCCCCTGGACGGCGGCAAGAGAGCCTGGCACTGTGCAGATATTCCCTTCGCCTTCGGCAATGCGCTGGAGACTCCTATCTGCAATATTCCCGGCGGCGTGACCGAGCATGTACAGGAGCAGTTCTGCAAGGCTGTGACGAACTTTGCGAAGACCGGTGATCCGAACCATGACAAACTGCCGGAATGGAAGGCCTGCACAGAGGATTCCCTGTACACCATGATCTTTGATACAGAAGCTGATCTTAGAGAGAATTTTGACGATGAGATCCTGAAATTCTACCAGGAAATTACCCCTGAGTTCAAGATGCAGTTCCCAGCCAGGGATAATGTAAAAGAGCGCTGGCTGTATTAATTCCCGGCTTCCCCTTGAGGGGAAGCTGTCAGCCACAGGCTGACTGATGAGGTGTTCATCAAAACTCCATACACAAAAGAAAGAGCAGGG
>CACZSO010000016.1 GCA_902783795.1 uncultured Eubacteriales bacterium | reverse complement strand
GTACCGTCGATGTGCATATCAAACGTATCCGGGAAAAAATCCCCGACAGCCCCCACTGGTCCATCGCCACGGTCTGGGGCATCGGTTATAAGTTTGATACCTTAAGGTGAGGACAGCTGTATGAAACTGTCCTTACGTCTGAAACTGGTGCTGGCTGTGATCCTGGCCGCTGTCCTGGGTTTTCTGGCAGTCAGTGTCATAGGATCCCGGCTTTCTGTCCGCCGGGAGACAAAGAGGATGCTGGACCGGCTGTATCAGGCCGCAAATTATCTATCGGCCTCCTACCGGGTCAATACCGGGTCTGTCAACCAGGGTGAGATCGAAGCCATGGCCTATTCGTTGAAGGCTGATATCTGGATCATGGATACCGAAGGCATGGTGCTGACCCACTCCGGAAACGGGGCTGTTCCCGAAGAAAGCATCCCCTTCCGCCCTGCCGCCGGAGACGGCAGTTATTACATGACCGGCACATTTTATGATATCTATCAGGAAAATGTGCTGTCTGTCTATGCGCCACTGGTGACCAATATTGCCACCCGGGGCTATGTGATCCTGCATTACCCTGTCTCCCTGATCGAACAGGGCGCTGACCAGGCCTTAGGCATTGCCTATATTATCTATGCTGTCATGCTGGGGCTTTTGATCATCGCTGCGGTGGCAGTGGATTTTATGATCATCCACCGGGTGAAAAAGCTGAAGGAAGCTGCCACGGAATATGCCAACGGAAACCTTTCTTTCCCGCTGAAGATGGCGGGGAAGGATGAACTTCAGGACACCTCCCTGGCCCTTCAAGACCTGGCCCGCCAGTTGAGTTCTTCCTCAGAAGACCAGCACCGGTTCCTTGCCAATATTTCCCACGATTTCCGTTCTCCGCTGACTTCCATCCGCGGCTACATGATGGCTATCCAGGACGGCACCATCCCGCCGGAAATGCAGGGGAAATACATCGATGTGGTGATCACAGAGGCAGACCGGCTCACGAAACTGGCTAACAGCCTCATCGATATGACCCAGGTAGAAAACGGCATCATCCTGGAAAAGACCACTTTTGACATCAATGATATGATCCGGGATATCCTGCCGACTTTTGAAGGCCCCGTCACGGAAAAACACCTGGTGTTCAATGTTACCTTTGAAGAGGAACATGCCCTGGTGTTTGCGGATAAAGACCGGATCTCCCAGGTGATCTACAACCTGACAGATAACGCCATCAAGTTTTCCAATAATAACAGCAGCATCGACATTTCCACGACGCTGCGCGGAGACCGGGTCTTTATCTCAGTCAGAGATCATGGGATCGGTATTGAAAAAGAAGAACTGAATAAGATCTGGGAGCGTTTCTATAAATCAGACGCTTCCAGAGGAAAAGATAAGAAAGGTTCAGGCCTGGGCTTATCCATCGTGCGGGAGATCATCCAGGCGCATAAAGAGAACATTGATGTGATCTCCACCCCGGACGTGGGCACAGAATTTATCTTTACCCTGCCCGCAGCCTATTAACAGATCACTTTCATAAAAAACGAGGACCGTCTCCTTCCGGAGGGGTCCTCGTCTTTTTGTCTTTTTTCAGATCATCAGATCGCTGAAGGTCTTACGGGTCTGGGCGGAGCTTTCCATAAGCCGGGAAGTCCGGTGCCTACAGCCTTGCCGGTGCATCCGCACACGTCGAACATATGAAGAGCCATTTCCTTCGCAGCCGCCTGGATGGTGGGGCAGAGACGGAAACCGTTGTTGCCTTCTGTGAAGTCAACTTCAGAATTCAGCACATGTCTGACAGCGTTCTGAAGAACGTCAGTCACCACATTGACCTTTGCGATACCCATGGTGCAGGCCTTGGAGATGTTCTCATCACCGGTGCCGGAGCCGCCATGGAGTACCAGAGGATGATGGCATTTTTCGTTGATGGCCTGAAGGCGCTCGAAATCGATGTGCGGAGTGCCTTTATACTGGCCGTGAGCGGTACCGACAGCTACTGCCAGGCAGTCTACGCCGGTCTCTTCGATGAATTTCTTGGCTTCATCGGGATCTGTCAGCATGGAAACGCCATCCACCGCATAGTTGTCGCCCTGGCCGACATGGCCCAGTTCAGCTTCGATGGAAACGCCGGCTGCATGGGCTACTTCAGCAAGAGCCTTCACCTGTGCGACATTGTCTTCATAGGAAAGCATGGAACGGTCAGCCATGATGCAGGTAACACCGGTACGGATACCCATGACACAGTCATTGAAAGTCGGACTGTGGTCTAAGCAGGTAGCGATGGGGATATCCACCTGGTCTGCGAAGTGTCTGATCATCTGGCGGTTGAATTCACCGTCGTTAAAGTTGCCTACAAGGAAGATCAGCGGGGAATTGCTTTCTACAGCAGCTTCGATGGCACCGCGGATCAGCAGTTCATTATGGGCCGGGAGAGCCGGAACACCATAGCCGCCCTTATAGGCCTCATCCACAATTGTTTTCATGGGAACAAGCATGGTCAGTTTCTCCTTTTTCTAAAATTTTATGCATATGCACGGGGATCAGCACCCTGGATCCGTGCATAAAAACACAATGGTTACGTTTATTTTACAGGAATTCAATGAAAA
Organism: uncultured Eubacteriales bacterium; assembly: GCA_902783795.1. GTDB lineage: Bacteria > Bacillota > Clostridia > Lachnospirales > Lachnospiraceae > UBA1267. The sequence goes on along the minus strand of CACZSO010000016.1, from coordinate 11,280 downwards.
AAACAAGGGGAACACCCGCTGATTTTGATAGTTCATGGCTAAAGACAATCAATTTCCGTGATATGATGACAATGCTGCGAAGTCTGTCAGGACTTTCATGGAAGGATCAGACACCTGTAACTAAAAGTATTTTCCGCCTGAATAAAACCCCTCATCTTTTTTGTGTGTATCCTTGCAATTCTGTCCCTGGCCGATTATAATGTAGTTAACACAAAAATCTCCTTACACTTTCATGTAAGGATAATAAAAAGTAAAGGAATAAGAGTATGGAAAACCTGTTTAGACTGAAGGAAAACAAGACTAATGTACGGACTGAGATCCTGGCTGGTCTTACCACGTTCATGACGATGGCCTACATCATTGCCCTGAACCCGAACCTTCTCACCGGCTTCCAGACAGGAACGCCCTTATGGAACGGTGTCTTTTTAGCTACTTGTCTGGCCTCGGCTGTCGGTACCTTCTGCATGGCCTTCCTGGCAAACAAGCCCTTTGTCATGGCTCCCGGTATGGGCCTGAACAGCTTCTTTGCCGTGGTCGTGTCAAACATTGTGGTACTGACGGGAAAGACTTATGAAAACGCCTTCCAGGCTGCCCTGTGCATCATCCTGGTAGAAGGTATCGTTTTCATCATCCTGAGTATACTGAATGTCCGTGAAAAGATCGTCACGGCCATTCCCCTGGGGATCCGCCTGGGCATCTCTCCTGCCATCGGCCTGATGCTGATGAATATCGGCATCGGCTCCAACGCCGGCGTATATGCGGAGGGCAATGGCTATACCTCTCCCTTCTATGTCATGCGTGACTTCTTCGGAGCATTGACGCCCCGGACTATCCAGGAAGGCATGGGCTACGAATACGGCATCATGGTACTGACCGTCGCGACCATGTTCATCGGTCTTTTCATCATCGTGCTGCTTTCCAAAAAAGGGAAAAAGGCTGCCGTGCTTATCGGCATGCTGGTGGCATCTGTCATCTACTGGGCAGGCGAGGCCATCTTCTTCGGTACAGATCCCTTTGCATCCCTGAAAGGTGCTTCCTGGGCGCCGCCCTTTAAGGACATGGCCGCCACGACATTGTTCCGCCTGGATTTTAAGGGCTTCATGGACATCGGCTGGTTCACCGTCATCACCCTGATCATCACCTTCTGCATGATCGATATGTTCGATACCATCGGTACGCTGGTGGGTACCGCTTCCCGTGCGGGCATGACAGATAAGGACGGCAATATGCCGAAGATGAAGGAAGCGCTTCTCTCTGACGCCGTAGGTACAGTGACCGGCGCCCTGACAGGTACTTCTACCGTCACCACCTTCATCGAGTCTGCTTCCGGTGTAGAAGCCGGCGGACGTACTGGCCTTACCGCCATCACCACCGGCCTTCTGTTCCTGGCCTGCATCTTTATCGCCCCCATCGCAGCCATCATCCCGGCAGCGGCTACTTCCTCTGCCCTGATCTACGTAGGCGTCCTGATGCTTCAGGGACTGAAAGACATTGATTTCAACGATATCGACCAGATCGTCCCGGTCTCCATCATGCTGATCGCCATGCCCATTTCAGGCTCCATCGGCCACGGCATCGGACTGGCCTTGATCTTCCACACCGTCATTAAAGTCTTCTCAGGAAAGGCAAAAGAGGTATCCCTCCTCACCTACATCATCTCCGTGCTGTTCCTGATCAAGTTCTTTGTGGTCGTATAATAATAAGTTACTGCAAAGTTTGGGACCCGGCAAAAAGCCGGGTCCCCTGCTGTTTTGTGACTATAAACGCCTTCCAACGTTCTCTTTCGTTGACAAAAGCATAGGGATACAATACAATATTATTAATAACATTAAGAAAAAGGAGAGATTTATCGTATGGCTTATTTTTCTTTTAAAATGACTTCTGCCTTGCTTCATGGCAATACGACGGTGGATATTATCCTGCCGGATCTGAAAAGGGGTGTCTCACCGAAGGATTTCTATACACCCGGCAAGAAATTCAAGGTGCTGTGGCTGCTGCATGGCGGCGGTGGAGATTCCAGTGACTGGGTCAGGAAGAGCTCCATTGAGCGTTATGCCTGCGACCGGGAGCTGATGGTGGTCATGCCGGATGCCCGGAATTCAAGTTATAATAACATAGACGGCTATCCCATGTGGGATTTCATGAACGATGAGCTGATGCCCCTGGTATACAGCTATTTCCCTGCTTCCGAAAAGCGGGAAGATAATTATGTAGCCGGTCTTTCTATGGGCGGCCACGGCACCTGCCACTGGGCTTTTGCCCATCCCGAGAAATTCCAGGGCATGGCAGCCATGTCCTGCGGGCCTTTCAGCATCGTCCGGATCATGAAGGGGGAACAGCCCCTGGATAACCGGGCCATGATGATCGCAAAATATAACGGCGACCTGGAAGCTGCGGCTAAGGAAGATCACTGGGAACTGGCGAAACAGATGATGGATGGCGGCGATCCGGTGCCAAAGATGTATTTTGCAGCTGGTACGGAAGATCCGTTAAAGACTGCCAGAGATATGAAGATGTTCGAAGAGTATGCAAAAGAGATCGGTCTTAAGGGTAAATTCGAATATGATCCCGGCTCTCATAACTGGGAATTCTGGGATGAGCATATCCAGCATGCCCTGGCCTTTTTCTTTGACGAATAAAAAAGGAGGAAGGTTTCTATGGCATTATTAGAAGTTAAAACAGACAAAGGCTGGGTCCGGGGCATCCCGGGCGGCAACCAGATGATCAGTATCTTTCGCGGCATTCCCTACGCAGCTCCTCCGGTAGGTGAGAACCGCTGGAAAGCTCCTCAGGAGGCAGAAAGCTGGGAAGGCATCAGAAACTGCTACACTTTCCCCAATATCAGCTGGCAGGAACGCCAGGAGTCAGAAGGCGGCGGTATCGTAGCCAATGAATTCTACTGCCTGGACTGGCCTCGTTCTGAGGATTGTCTCTACTTAAATGTCTGGACACCCGCTAAGAGTGCAGATGAAAAACTGCCGGTGGCTGTGTACATGCATGGCGGCGGCTACTCTACCGGCTACGGCTTCTTAAACTGCTACGATGGTGAAGGTTTCGGCAAACGCGGCATCGTTTTTGTAAGCATCAACCATAGGCTTAATACCTTTGGTTTCCTGTCTCATCCGCTGCTGACAGCGGAAGATACAGAACATCACACCTCAGGAAATTACGGCATCCTGGACCTTATCGCAGCCCTTCAGTGGGTACAGAAAAACATTGCCGCTTTCGGCGGCGACCCGGATAAGGTCACCATCTTCGGCCAGTCCGGCGGCGGCGGAAAAGTCCAGTGCATGCTGGCCTCTCCCTTAGCCCATGGCCTTTTCAAACGGGCTATCATGCAGTCCGGCGGCGGTATGGCAGATCCTGCCCGGGAAAGCACGCTGCAACAGGCAGAGGCTTTCGGCGTTAAATTCTTTGAATTCATGGGCTGGAAGACCCTGGAAGATGCCCGGGCAGCAGAGCCGGAAACTATTTTGAATGGATTGAAGGAAATGGGCCGTAAGGCAGGTAATCCCTTCTTCTCTATGGGCCGCATGGGTCCGAAGACCGATGGCTATGTCTTCCCCGAGTCCGTCAATAAAACCTTCCGGGAGGGCAAATATCCTGAGGATGTGGACACCATGTGCGGCTGTACTTCTCAGGAAATGTACCGTCCCATAGACCAGCTGCCGTCTTTGGAAAGTGTGAAAGCCCAGGCTGCGGCCTACGGGGATGCGGCCGATCTTTTCGTGAAAGCTACCCATATCGAGGATGACGAAGAACAGGCTAAGGCTTATTTCTCCAACACCATGGGCAATATGATGCTGGCCGGAGACCTGGCCTTTGCTGAAAATACCGTGGATCTGGGCCGGAAGCCCACCTATGTCTACTATCTCACCCTGGTGCCTCCGGGAGCAGATACTGCCCATCACAGTGCAGAGCATCATTATGTATTCCAGACCCTGGCGCGTTCTTTCCGTCCTTATGCCGGAAGAGACTGGGACCTTTCCAACCAGCTCTGTGATTACTGGTCCAACTATATCAAGACCGGTGATCCGAACGGTGAAGGCCTTCCCCGGTGGACGCCTTATACCGCTGATAACAAAAAGGCCATGAACATCACCTATGACCTGAAGATGATCGAAGTACCGGAGATCGATATGGTACGCTTCATCAAGGATTACAGTCTGGGAAGGATCTGAAATACTTCTGTCTGACAAAAAACGGGGCCCTGCGGTTTTCCGCAGGGCCCCGCCCTTTTTTATGGATCACAGGTCTAATTTCACATCCTGCATCTTTACTTCTTCCGTTTCAAAGAAGCTTCTCTTTTCATAGCCTTTCATGCGGCCCACGATGCTGGAGGGGAAAGTCACCAGCTGCTGATTGAAGGAGGAAACATTGGCATTATACAGCCGGCGGGCTGCCTGCAGCTGTTCCTCCGTATCGCGGATGCCTTTCTGCAGCTCTTCATATACGGTGTTGGAACGAAGAAGCGGATACTGCTCCGCCACCACATTCAGGCCTGAAGCCATCTCATTCATCCGGTTCGCACTGTCCGTCAGTTCCTGCACTGACATGCCCTTTCTCATGCTGATGACCATGGTCAGGGTCTCCATCTCGTGTCTGGCATAAGACTTCGCAACATCGGCCATCTTTGTCAGGGTGTCATAACGTTTTGTCAATGCCACTTCGATGCCGGACAATGCTTCATCGATCTTCACACTCTTTCTTGCAAACTTGTTTGATACCGAGATCAAAAAGATCAGGAACAAAACGACTAATCCTATGATCAAGATACCTAAAAATCCGATAAATTCAAAAAATGCTCACATAATTTCCTCCCGATCCTACCTGTCTTTTAAACATCAGAACAGGTACTCATTCTTTCTTAATACATCCAAAAGCGACGTGGTCGCTTTTATATCTTCTCTTAAGTTCTCTTTCAGCCTCATGATATCCTCTTCTGTCTGGATATCTTTCTTAAGCTCGAACCGGTCTTCATTTGATTTGATGGCCAGATACACACATTCCGGTGTGAAGCAGAAGTTCGTGGTATAGACTTCATTGATCTGTAAAAGCCGTTCCATAAACTGGGGCGTCAATACCAGGAATGCTGTCTGCGGGTCTTCTGCTCTCACATCGAAGGTTTCATTAAACATCTGGTTTTCTGTTTCCACATGTTCAAAATCACGTCCGCGGCTAACTGAGGTTCCCCAGTTTTTCAGGCGTTTTAAGAAGCCTCCCGCTTTTCCGATGGTATGCTTTGTGATCTCCACATAACCATGGATCTGTTTGCTGAGCTCATAAGAAAGTAACTGTCCTTTAAATACGGTAACCACGGTCGTGGATTTCCCGTTAGAAGTCACCTGCTGAAGCTCCAGATCACACATTTCCAGCAGATGGCCGCCGTAACGGCCCCGGATCAGGTCTGACCCATATCTCCTGTTATGTGCCGGCAGGATGCCGATGTCCTTAAACAATTCCGGATCCATGAATTCATTGGCTTCATAGCTTTCAAGCTCCATGAATTCCTGAAGTACCGGTTTCACCACGGTCTCGCCCATATAGCTCTTCAGTTCTTTTTTTCTTTTTGACTGAAGGATCAGCAGCACCATGCCTGTACCAAATAAGACTATTCCCAGCAGGACGCCGCCTCCGCCTAAGGCTATGCCGCCTATGATGAAGAGAAAAAACCCAAGCACCAGACTGATCACGGCCCCCGCCATCATGTAGACTGAACGGTTCCTGAGCCTCTGAAGCTCTGTGATCAAATCTCTGTTGTCCATGTTTCTCACCTCACTTTCTTCGCAAAGTTTAACATGGTCGAGAATAGATGTACATAGAAGAATGAGCGGAATAAGGATCGTTAATTTGCTTTTTCGAGTTTGGCAAAACCAGCCATCATCCGTTTCTCTCCAAAATCATCAAAGTCCACCAGCACCTCATAGTCCTTTTTACCATCCACGATCTCTTTTACGGTGCCCAGGCCGAAGCGCTGATGCACCACCCGGTCACCCACGCTATAGGAAAGGCCATCGGACTTCTGTACTGTAAAATCTTTTCCGAAGGAAGCAGGGGCCGATGTTACCGGTGCTTTTTTCTTTTCCTGCGGTTTTGGAAGATTCCATGAAAAGTCTGAACCACCCGAAGAAAAGCCGCTGCCTCTTTCTGAGTCAAAAAACGTACGTTTTCCGCCCTTTCCGGCGGTCTCCAGCATATTCTCCGGAATCTCGTCTATAAAGCGGGAAACACGGTTATAATTCACTTCTCCGTGCAAAGTACGGGCCCTGGCGCAGCTTAAGTATAAATGCCGCTTCGCCCGGGTGATGCCTACATAACAGAGCCTGCGTTCTTCTTCGATATCCATGGGGTCGCCGGAATTAATGGACATATAGGAAGGGAACAGCCCCTCTTCCATACCACAGAGGAAAACGGTGGGGAATTCCAGGCCTTTGGCGCCGTGGATGGTCATCAGGACCACCCGGTTCTCATCTTCGTCCAGGTCATCAATATCCGCCACCAGGGCCACTTCTTCCAGGAAATTGCTTAAGGTGGGCTCTTCCATCTCATCCCAGCCCGCCATAAAGTCATGGGCTTTGGAAAGGAATTCGTCTATATTTTCCCGTTTCGTCTGCTGTTTCTCTTCTTCAAATTCCTCCAGCACACTTTCATAATCTGTTACATAGATCACTTCACGGATCAGTTCCTCGATATCACCGTCAAACTGCCGGAGTTCCTCAATGATCATGGAAAAAGCCTGAAGCGACGGCAGCGCGCGGCCGATCCCCGGGATATTTTTCGCATGTTCAATGGCTTCCATCAGGCTTAAGTCATTCGCATCTGCAAACATCCTCAGTTTATCCAGGGTGGTCTTTCCGATACCGCGGCGGGGGACATTGATGATGCGGGCCGTAGCCACATCGTCCTTTCCTGAGGCAATGGTCTTTAAATATGCGATCAGGTCTTTGATCTCAGCACGCTGATAGAAATTCACGCCGCCCACCAGCCGGTAGGGAACATTCATAGCCACACATTTTTCTTCAAAAGCGCGGGACTGGGCATTCGTCCGGTACAGGATGGCAAAATCATTATAAGAGGCTCCCCGGCGCACTTCCTGCCGGATCTTTTCTATGACCTCTTCAGCCTCCTGATAGCCGTTTTCATACTGACGGAAACCCACACTGTCTCCCTTGCCCAACTCTGACCAGAGGTGTTTGTTTTTCCGGCCCCGGTTGTGGGAGATCACGGCATTGGCGGCATCCAGGATGCTGGTGGTGGACCGGTAATTCTGCTCCAGCTTCACCACCTTCGCCCCGGTAAAGGTCTTTTCAAAATCCAGGATATTCCGGATGTCCGCGCCGCGGAAACGGTAGATGGACTGGTCATCATCGCCCACCACACAAAGATTCCCGAACTTTTTAGCCAAAAGCGCGGCAAACTCAAACTGTACCCGGTTCGTATCCTGGTACTCATCGATCATGATATACTTAAAGCGCTGCTGGTAGTATTCCAGCACGTCTTCATTCCGCTGTAAAAGCTGCACCGTAAGCAGCAGCAGGTCATCAAAATCCAGGGCATTATTCTGCCGGCAATGTTTCTGGTACGCTTCATAGATCTGCGCCTCTTTCATAGCCCGGAAATTACCCATGGCATCTTTTTTCGCGTCCTCCGCTGTGATCATATCATTTTTCAGCGAAGAGATCCACGCGGCGATGGCCCGTTCTTTATACATTTTCGGATCCAGGTCTAACTCCTGGATCACCTGTTTTATCAGGGTCCTGACATCATCCGTGTCATAAATGGTAAAATCCGAGTCATAACCCAGCCGGTCTATATAGCGCCGGAGGATCCTGACACAGGTGGAGTGAAAAGTAGCCACCCATACGGAATCACCATAATCCACTAAGGACACGACCCTGTCCCTCATCTCCTGAGCCGCTTTATTCGTAAAGGTGATCATCAGGATGTTCCAGGGAGAAACATTCTTTTCTTCTATCAGATAAGCGGTCCTGTAGGCCAGCACCCGGGTCTTTCCTGCCCCCGCGCCGGCTAAAATAAGAAGCGGCCCCTCGGTATGAAAGACCGCCTCTTTTTGTTCTTTATTCAGGAGCGCGTAATTCGCATCGCTCATAAACTTCCTTTCCTAATCAGGAAATGATCACACCAGCTTCTTTCCGCAGTACGGGCAGAAGTTCGCGCCATCTACCTGCTTACCGCAGTACGGGCAGAACTTGGGTCCTGTAAGCTCTTCGAAGACTTCTTCAGCTGCGCCTTCCACTGCTTCTGCCGCGCCGCCAATCACTTCCTTCACGGTCTCAACAGCCTCATTCACGGGAGCTGCTGCCGGCTGTGGAGCCGCCTGCTGCGGTGCTGCCTGCTGGGGAGCCTGCTGCTGGCCGAAGCCCATGTTATTGATCATCTGCTGACCCATAGCCAAGCCTGCTGCCATCTGAGCCATGCTGCCGGCTGTGCCGCCGCCATTATCATTACCCAGATTATTCGCAAACTGTACCTGAGTGTACGTGTTGATATCACCTACCATAGAAGCACCGGCTGCCTTCTCCTGCATCTCTTTAACAGATTCGGGATAAGAAACAGACTGGATGCTGTAAGAGGTGCACTCCAGACCGATCTCGTTCAGCTGTGCGTTCAGGTCTTCCTGGATGCCCTTGCTGATATCAAACGCATTCGCCTGGATATTGAACATATCTTTGCCTTCTTTGACGATCCACTTCATCAGAAGCTGGTCGTTCTGGGCGCTGATACGCTTCTTAACATCGTCTACGGTAAATGTCTTCTGCACACCGGCGATCCTGTCGATCAGGACACCGTAATCAGAAACGCGGCAGGTAAACAGGCCGTAAGCTCTGACAGGCATGCCGCCCGGAAGGCCCTGGACCGGAAGGTTCAGTGCATTCACGGTACCCCACTGAATGTTGAATTCACGGGTATTGATGAAAAGCACTTCCGCTCTTAAGCCGGAATTAAAACCGAATTTGAAGCCGAACAATGTGCTTAAGAAGGGGATGATCTTGGATTCGATATCATAATCACCTTCTTCGGTGAAGACACCTTCTACACGACCCTGATACAGGAAAATAGCGTCCTGAGCGGGACGGATGATCAGCCGTGATCCCTTCTTGATCTCATCATTATTCCACTTATAGAACAAAGTGTTCTCATCCATGTCAGCCCATTCAATAACGTCGGCGAGCTGCTTACCGGTAAGGTTCTTGAGAAATCCCATGATTATCCTCCTTTATGGTTCGAAATACCGGGGATCATTATCCCTCCCCTTCAATCAATCATCATTATATTACATAATTTTTGATTTGTCACCTTTTTTTCTGTGTATAATCCATGATTTTTTTAAAAGTATCAAAATCGCATCACCTGACTTTTTCAGGTGGTTTTTTCAAAAAACAGATGTTTTACACAGAAACTTGCAGTATAATAGACCTATTAAATAACCAATATCAATCCGGCTGTCACATCAAGGGCTGCCTGATGCATGGATACAGGAGGTTATATGAAAAGTAAAACCAGAAGAGTTGATATGACCCAGGGTCCTATCCTGGGACGGCTGATCCAGTTCTGCCTTCCTATCTTCCTGGGGCTCGTCTTCCAGCAGTTCTACAACATGGTAGACTCCATCGTTGTAGGCAAATATGTCTCCGCGGATGCACTGGCGGCTGTGGGCACCTGTGCCCCCCTGGTCCAGTTCCTCATCGGCATAATGGCCGGTTTCAATATGGGTGCTTCTGTGGTAGCTTCCCAGCTCATCGGGGCAGAAAAAAGGGATGAGATCAAACCCACTATTTCCACCACAGCCATCGTGCTGATCATTATTTCCCTGACCATTACGGTCCTGGCGGTCTCCTTCGCCACCCCCATCATGCACCTGTTAAGTGTGCCTGATAATATCCTGCCTGATACCGTCACTTATTTCCGCATTTTCTCAGCCGGATGTATTTTCCTTGCGCTGTATAATTTCTTTGCATCCTTCCTGCGGTCTTTAGGTGATTCCACGACGCCTTTGATCTTTCTGATCATTTCCTCTCTTCTGAATATTGCCGGCGACCTGTTCTTCGTGCTGGTACTGAAGCATGGGGTGGACGGCGTTGCCTACGCCACGGTCATCGCACAGGCAGTTTCTGTGGTCCTCTGCATCCTCTATGTTTCAAAAAGGAATGAGTATTTCTCCTTCAAAAAGGGAGAGTTCCGCTTTGACAAAACCCTGTTCAGATCTATCCTGAGGCTGGGCATTCCTTCCTCTTTGCAGACCGGCCTGTCTTCCATCGGCATGCTGGCGGTGCAGCGGCTCATCAATTCCTACGGATCTGTCTGTATCGCTTCCTATACGGCCGCCAATAAAATGGAGATGATCTGCAACCTGCCGGTCACTTCTGTCTCCCAAGGGCTGTCTCTGTTCGTAGGCCAGAACATCGGCGCAGGAAAAACAGACCGGGCCAAGAAGGGCATGTGGCTCTCCATGAGTTTCTCAGCGGTCATCGGCATCCTGCTTTCCATTGCGATCTATACTTTCGGACCGAACCTCATGAAGCTGTTCGTGAATGACGGAGATATCGAAGTCATCAATATAGGGGCGCAGTTCATGCGGATCTGGGCGCCGCTTGTAGTGGCCCACGGTATTTCCCAGATCGTGGTTTCTTTCTTAAGAGGTTCCGGAGATTCCATCTGGGCCATGATCTGTATGATCAGCGACCTGATAGGAAGAACGATCATGGCTTATATCTTCGCCCTGGCTGCAGGCATGGGATTCCTGGGCATTGCCTATGCGATCCCCTGCGGATGGATCATCACGGTCATCATTGCCTTCAGCCGTTTCTTCACCGGAGGCTGGCAGAAGAAAGCTGTCGTCAATCGAAAAGTTTAACGTATATATTGCATAAAAAACAGGCAAGAGGCCTTGATCCTCCTGCCTGTTTTTTATGCGTCCAGATAACTCCGGTCCAAGGTATATTTAATACTTTCCGGAACATTGGCGATAAGCTCAATGCCCTCCTCTGTCCGTATAAGTTCCACGCAGATCTTTCCGTGTGGTGTCTTATATGAGGCTTTCAGATGATTCATACTCTTCGGGAGATATGGTCTTATCACCACTTCTTTGAACCCGGGTCTTACGGCTTTAATACCGGCCAGTCCGTTATAATACCATTCTATGATATGCCCCATCATATCATGATTGTGGCTGCGGGGATTCGTCTCCCAATATTCACCCAGTGAAGTCTCGCCATCCACTATAAAAGCATAATAAGACGGATGGCTTTCTTTCAGGAT
>CACZSO010000015.1 GCA_902783795.1 uncultured Eubacteriales bacterium | reverse complement strand
TTTCAGGATGTGGTCCTTTTCGATGATACGGTGATGGAGAATATCAGGCTCGGAAAGCATGGAGCCACGGATGAAGAGGTGCTGGCAGCTGCCAAAGCTGCGAACTGTGATGAATTTGTAAGCAAGCTTCCGCAATGGTATGATACACCGATCGGTGAAAACGGAGCAAAGCTTTCCGGCGGTGAAAGACAGCGCATTTCCATTGCACGGGCGCTGCTCAAGGACGCTCCCATTGTCCTGCTGGATGAGGCCACAGCTTCTCTGGATGTAGAGAACGAGACAAAGGTGCAAAGCGCCCTGTCCAGACTGCTCTCGGGGAAGACAGTCCTTGTTATCGCTCACCGTATGCGTACGGTTGAGGCAGCGGATAAGATCATTGTGCTTTCGGACGGGAAGGTTGCTGAGGAAGGCCGCCCCGATGAATTGTTTGCCGATCCTGACAGCATTTTCCGCCGCATGACTCAGCTGCAGGCTGCAAGCGCCGATTGGAGTATCTGACAGCAGAGAAAAATGGACAAGCAATATACAAGAGCTCGCTGTGGCTGGTTGTCAGGTACAAGATAAACGTTGTAAATAATGAAAGAAAAGGGAAAAGATCTGTTATGAAATCCGGATTAATGGGAATGCTCTTCCCGGCGTTATTTGGCAGTACGGTCTGGAATTATACGGCTGAAGCTCTTCCGGAAATTGACATCCGGCAGTTCAGGAAGAAACAGATGGAAGAATACAAAGCCATGATTCGCAGAACACCCTCTGTCGGTTCAGTGAAGGAGAACATGTTTGCCCCGGTGATGTATCTCGCGTGTTATGGATTCTCCTATTACAAAGCTGATCCGGAACATGTCACGATGGACGTCTTCGACGGCATGATCGATGCAATATGCAAATGTGACATGATGAAGCGATTCTACAAAGGGAAGAATTGTTTTTCCCGGTCCGAGATAGATCGGTATGTCCGCGGTTCGGAAAGATCAAAGAAACGGAAGTATCCTATGGACTGGGTTTTCGATTTTTCCTATGATCTTTCAGTTCCGGAATACTATGTGACGCACCGGGAATGCGGTGTGTGTAAGATCGCAAAGCAGGAAGGTCTGATGTTTCTGATGCCGCATGTGTGCGTGATGGATTATCCGACTATCGAATACAAGGGAGGGAAGCTGCTCCGCACAAAGACTCTTGGCGCGGGAGATGACTGCTGCGATTTTCATGTGGTAAAGGGACAGTAAGAATAAGATCTTTCAGCCGATTTTATAAAACACATGGAAAACGCAAAATAATGTGTTCGGCGGCCTCTGCATTTCAGGAAATGGAAATTTGCCGGCTGCGGGTATGAAACCGGAAAATGGGCGGCTGAGCGTAAGAAAACTAAAAAACCGGGGAGATCTTTTTCTCCCCGGTTGTGTATTTGGAGTGAAACTGATTATTCCGCGGTGCAGCTGATCAGTTCATATACTGTCGGCTGATCGAAGGGAGCTCCGTTCGCTTCAGCCACATCTTCATTGAAGAAGCCTGAACCGACAAATTCTCCGACACCCTCAGCGTTTTCCGCCGCGATGACAACATTTTTTACCGCGCAGTTTTCAAAGACAGTGACCGGCATGCCGAATTCTTCATTTTCGTACCCTCCGGCGTATCCGGTGATCCCGCCGATCCAGAAGCAGTTATTGCCCGCTGTGATCATGACATTTTCTGCGGTATTATCCTTGAAATATTCTGCCGCGAATCCGCATCCGGAGATACCGCCCAGTCCATAGCAGTCATCTCCCGCGGTGATGGTACCGGCCGCGTAACAGCCGCTGACGTTTGTCATTTCCAGTCCGCCGCCGATAATTCCTGCGTTAGCCATTCCGTCGGGGATAGTGATCACGGCTTCTGCCGTACAGTTATTGATGAGAGAACCCATACCGGCTCCGACGATCCCGCCGAACATACCTTCGGAAGTCAATTCCCCTAAATGGGCGGTCACCTTACCGTTGACCAGATTGACGCTGTCGACTGTTGACATGAAGGCATAACCGACAATATCAGCGCTCATTGCCGATCCGTCGACCGAGGCGTTTTCAAGCGTGAAATTGCGAACTTCCGCGCCGGAAATGCAGCCGAACAAACCCAGCGCCCATCCTTCCGGCTGATCGACTTTCAGATTGCTGATGGTGTGACCGTTCCCGTCGAAGGTTCCGGTGAAGGCAAACTCTGAGGAAGGAATTTCCTGCTCTTCTTCACTTTCTCCGGAGGGAACCCAGGTGCCGATCGGGGACCATTCGGCGCCGGCAAGGTCTATATCTGCAGTCAGGACGTAATTGCCGGAAAGATTTTCTTTGATGGCTGCCAGCTCTTCAGCGGAGGAAATCTCGATCACATCGTCTTCCGAGCCTGCCGGCTCACTCATATTTTCATCCACAAACAGCTTGATGCAGTCCTGCATCAGTGTGCTTTCAGCGTAATCCGCGGGGATTGCGGCAGCCAGCCAGTAAGCGTATTCACCCTCATAGTATGCGCCGATGTTTTCAAGCGATGGACCATAGCGGAATTCAAGGTGGTAAGTCTCAGCAGGTGTATCATCCGCGAAAGCGAAATAAGCGAACGCGTCATTTTCTTCATCAGCTTTGTAGATGTGAAAATTCATCCCTTCATAAGTCATCCCTCCAATATTCATCGGTATATCCTCCGAATAGCTGTAAGTATGACTGAAAACCATCTCCCCGGCTGCGTCATAACCGCTGATGACATCGCCTTCGATCACAATTTTGACAACGCCATCCGAAAAGAAGCAGTCGAACACGATCGAATCCGGATCCGCGGTGTAGGCGTCAACGGCTTCCTGCCCCTTCAGGCTGCCCATGCAGCTGCCGACAAGCATTTGATAATACATCTCAGCAGTTTCCGGATCATCTACATAAGAGCTGATGCATTCGATCCAGTAATCATGGAATTCTTCTTTCGCGAACTCAGGAAATAGTTCGATATAGCTTCCCTGAAGCGCTTCCAGCCGCTCATCGGTTTCGGCAAAGACCGGAACACAGAGCATCGCAGCCAATAAGGCAGCCGACAACAAGATTGAAAGAAATTGTTTCATCAGATATATCTCCTTCTGCGTAAATATAAAAAATCGAAAATGATCATGCCTCTAACCGGACACGGTCAGTTTTTCGATACTTTTCCCTTCACGGCACAGCCTGCAATAGATATCCGTGCATTTCCGATAACGGGCAAAAAGCTGCCTGGCTTTATCAACATCTCCGTAGACTTTCCAGAATCCGCAGCATTTGCAATCCCCGCGGCGGTTAATGAATCCGTCAACATCTTCCGGCGGATACCCGAGAAATAAACCGATCTCATGCGGAAAATCCGAAAGCATATTGATTCTCTCGATCAGTTTCCGCAGGCACGCGTTTTCATCGCCGCAGGTATATCCGCATTTATTCAGAAGGCGTTCGGCAAGTTCATTCCGCAGATCTTTTGAGAGTTTTTCCGGACGATAAACGTAAATCAGTCCGCGGTTTTCTTTGATGCAAAGCGGCAAAACCCGCAGGCCTTTCCCTTTCAGACGCAGATTCAGCTTTCGGACATGATTCAGCATTTCCTGCCGGTCGGTAAAAACGCAGCTGAATAGATTCGCGGTTTTAATGCTTGCCAGCGTCGGAGCGCAATGACGGATAACCTGTTCGTCTGACATTCAAATCACTCCTTTTGCGAAAAATACACTAAAGTTAGGTGTAACAAACTATATAAGTTAGTATAAACTAACTATTTGATTTGTCAATGCCGGATAATAATTTTGTGATTGATGAAAAAATTCATTGCTGTTTCAATGCTTTCGGGAAAAACGGCTGCTGTGTTTACCGGTGAGTTCCCAGGATGCGCGGCAGAAAATCATTCCTGCAGGCGTAATGATTCGCTGCATACCGGATCATTCAAATACGAAAGAAAAGCGCCTCTGTTCAGAGGCGCTTTTCCCG
>CACZSO010000014.1 GCA_902783795.1 uncultured Eubacteriales bacterium | reverse complement strand
TCATAATTATACAGATCAGCATGCATGTCTGCCAGTTTCTCGCACAGCACCAGCATCTCCTCCGGGACCAGCGGTTCCAGACGGATGACCGGCCCCAGAAGATCTCTGGCTCCGGGCCGGGCAAACCGTCCCTCTGCCAGGCGGGATCTCAGGGCTTCATAGCTGTAAATACCCCGCCGCTTATCTTCCAGCGCCTGAGGCGTGATGCTCATGATAATGCCCAGATACCTGGCCTTTCCCTGAAGGGTATCGTTGTACATGGTCAGGATCTTTTCGTAATTGTACTGCCGGGTGATGGAATTGGGGATCTTATAGATGTTCACCAGCTCATCCACCATGATCATCAGGCCCGTATAACCGGCCAGGCGGAAGAACACCGCGAAAAGCTTCAGGTAATCGTACCAGTCGTCGTCCGTGATGATTACGTTGACGCCCAGTTCCTGCTTGGCTTCCCGCTTCAGGCTGTACTCGCCCCGGAACCACCGCACCACCTTCGCCTTGGTCTCATCATCGCCCTCCATGGAGGCATGATAATAGGCGGAAAGCAGCCGGGCAAACTCAAAGCCGTGAACGAGTTCGCTTATGGACGAGGTGACAGCCATGATCTTCCGGTCGGTGGCCGCAGACAGCCCCGGATCCCCCGGCATGAGGCCGGTCTCCTGAGAGGCTTCCGTCTGCACAGCGCTGATCCAGCGGTCCAGCACCAGGGTCAGGGCACCTCCTTCCGGCTTTGTTTTTGTGGAAAGGTTGCCGATGAGCTCCCGATAGGTGGCCAGTCCCTGGCCCCGGGTGCCCTGCAGGCGCCGCTCCGGGGAAAGATCCGCATCCACCACGATAAAGCCCCGGTCCATCACATAATTCCTGATGGTCTGGAGCAGGAAGCTTTTGCCGGACCCGTAACGGCCAGTAATAAAACGGAAGGAAGCGCCTCCTTCCGAAATGATATCCACGTCATGCAGCAGGGCTTCGATCTCGTTTTTCCGCCCCACGGCAATATAAGGAAGGCCGATCCTGGGCACCACCCCTCCTTTCAGAGAGTTGAGCACAGCCTGGGATATCCGTTTCGGCACCTTTTTATTTTCTGTCATGTTTACTCCTGTATTTATATCTGCTGCAGCCGGTCTTAATGATCTTTCATGTCCGGCCTGTCTATCTAACTTCCGGAACTGACAATACCGTCTTCAAATTCATAAATCAGTCGGATCATCAGTCAGTCAAGCCGTAAAGATACTGACGTTTACAGCAGCTGAAGTCTATAAAAGCTGATGCTTTCAGGAATGAAACCTGCCTCCGCAGCTTCTCACAATAATCGTTCCAGGTCCTCCCGATAGGTATTTTCAAGAACCAGACGGTCATCTTCCGCCCAGACAACGATATCGCCGATCTCATCATATAAGGCTTCATTGATCCGATCTGCCTCCAGAGAAGGCATGCTGTGTTCCTCCCGGACCAGCCGGGCCACAGCCGCTTCATCTTCACCGTCAAGCAGCATCCTGAGGATTCTGACCTGAAGAGGATCCAGCAGCGGATTTTCCTCAGAATTCTCCTCTGATCGTGCCGCTCCTGGTGCTTCCGTTGATTTCGCTGCCCCAGCCGCTGCGGAAGCTTCCGGATCATTATCCATACTCCCCGCATAAGCCCCCGCATCCGTACCGCTTCTTTCCTCCGGCTCCTCCACGAGCAGGCTGTCCCGGGTGATCAGCGACTCTTCCCGGATCCGGTCCAGGTTTCCGAAGTTGATGACGATCTTCTTCCGGGAGGCTTCCAGGATGTCCTGTTTATCTTCCTCGATCACTTTTTCCAGGAACGGACGCGCCCACTTATCTTCCGGCTTCTCCTTAAGATAACGGCCGGTTTTCAGGTATTGTCGGAGCATCCGGTCTGTTTCACGCATGAAACCACGGAAGAAGTCCCGGTCAAAGAAGGTTTTTTCATAGCTTTCTTCCTGCCAGAAGCCCTTCCGACACACATAACGGCGGGTCGCGTTCAGCTGATATTCCTGATCCTTCGGCTTTTCCTGCATGTAATACAGCGTGCTTGAAAGCGGATACCAGCTCCGTTTTCCGGCCTTTCCGAAACAGCGCTCAAACAGATCGTTCTGTCCTTCCCCATATTCCGCTTTTGCGTGCCTCCAGGCCTGGGAGAACAGATGCTTTCCCCGGACTTCGTCTGCCTTAAGGACAGGAGACTGTAAAAGCCTTCTGTCGCTGAAACACATCAGCGCATCAAAAACCGTTTCATCCGGGAACCGATCCGGTTCCTTTAACGGAGCCAGCGCATCGTCCCGCTCCTTTAACTCCGAATCTTCATATTTAACGGCGGTTTCAGCCGGGATTCCCTGGATGACCGCGTATTCCAGCATCCATTTTTTTATGGTCTTTTTAAAATTCGAGACCATATGATCAGGTCCGGCAATGCCGGTATCCACATATTCTTTTTCAAAGGCCTCGATCTTATCCAGAACGTCCTGTCCGGGTTCCGCGCCGATACCGTTCAGCAGTTCATAGAGATACACGCAGACCGCCGAATAACCGATATGCCAGTATCTCCCTTTCCGGACCTGGGTCCGCCAGTTAAAATATCCGCGCAGCTGGTTCGTGGTCATATCCTGATATGTCGGAAGATAACTGTAAAAATCTCCGGGCCAGCTCGCGTCATCCTCAAAGTCCTTC
>CACZSO010000013.1 GCA_902783795.1 uncultured Eubacteriales bacterium | reverse complement strand
GGAAGCGATAAACTCTATACCCTTTCGCTGGCGGCATCCATGCTCCGCTCCAATCTGAATCCCAACTGGGAGCTTCTGCTGGCGCTGGGTGTCGTCATGGTCCTTCCTGTCCTGATCCTGTTCTTCGTACTGCAGAAGTATTTCATTCAGGGCATTACCATGAGTGGTATCAAAGGATGATCAGGCTTATATTCCCGCGGGCAACGAGCCATGCGGCTGCTTGCAGCCATATGGCGACTGCCGCGAGGGTCAAATACCCCGCAGCTCTGCTGCGCTTCAAGCTGCATGCCCGTAGCTTGAATCGGGGTATTTGACTCCGTCCGGAAAGGAAATTTGTGTGAAAAATAGTCTTTCATGGCTATTTGTGCCGCCAAAAAACGGCGGCGGAATGGAGATTACCATGGAAAAGAAAAAGAAAAAATTCCTGAGTGAATACACCGGTTCGAAAATGCGCAGAAATGAAGCCAGAAACGGATTGCTGTTCGTACTGCCGTGGATCATCGGTTTCGCAGTATTTACCCTGTATCCGATCATAAGTTCACTGTATTATTCACTGTGCAACTACCGGGTGATCGGTACGCCGCAATTCATCGGTCTCGCGAATTACCGGAATCTCTTTAAGGACCGTATTTTTATCCAGGCCTGCAAGAACACCGCCTATATGATCCTCATCGGTGTGCCTGTCACCACTTTTATTGCCATAGCGGTATCCATCATGCTCAACAATAAAAAACTGCGCGGAACCAGCTGGATGCGAGTTGTTTTCTTTATCCCCATACTGGTTCCCACTGTTGTCGGCTGCCTTCTCTGGATCTGGGTCATGCAGCCCGATTCAGGCCTTGTGAATACTATCCTCGGATATTTTCATATCAAAGGACCCGGCTGGCTTTCAAGCCCGACCTGGGCAAAGCCGGCATTCATCCTGATGATGATATGGACCTGCGGCAATGCCATCATCATCTATCTGGCAGGTCTGCAGGACGTCGCCGGCTCACTTTATGATGCCGCAGAGGTGGATGGAGCCAACTTCTTCCAACAGTCGATCTATATTTCCGTCCCGCTTCTCAGACCCACGATCCTCTATAATATGGTCACGCTCATCATCGGCGTTTTCCAGTGGTTCACCGAGCCCTATATCATGACGGAAGGCGGGCCGAGCAACGCGACCATGTTCTATTCCCTGTATCTGTACCAGAACGCTTTCTCCTTCTTCAAGATGGGGTATGCGTCTGCGCAGGCATGGATCATGCTTCTGGTCGCGATGGTCGTTATAATCATTATGTTCAAGGTATTCCGCTTCGGTGAAACCGAAATGGGATGATCCGAAAAAAGAAGTCAAATACACATGCCGGAAACATCTGATGCTCCGGCATCAAAGGAAATAAAGGAAGGATGTGAAATGATATGAGAATAGGGCTTTCTTCCCCTCTTTCGCACGAAAGTGCAGAAGAATGGGCACAAACAATGAAGGAACTGGGCTGCAGAAGTGTAGTATTTCCTGTGGATCATACAAGTCCCGATCATGTGATCGCCGACTATGTGGACGCTGCGAAGCGCAATGACCTTCTTATTGCGGAGGTAGGCATCTGGAAAAATGTATTTGCCCTGGACAGTACAGAGCGCGAAGAAGCGAGAAAAAGAGCCGTCGGCCAGCTTCGCCTTGCCGATGAGATCGGGGCCCGCTGCTGCGTCAATGTGACGGGAACCTTCGGTGGTCCCATCTGGGACGGCGGATATAAAGAAAATTATACTTCCGAATGCTGGGAGGCCGTCGTAACGTACACCAGGGAGCTTCTGGACACGGTAAAACCGACACGGACCGAGTACAGCGTCGAGCCCATGCCATGGATGATTCCAACCGGGCCGGATGAATGCCTGAGGCTTCTTCACGATGTGGACCGTCCCGGATTCGGCATCCATCTGGATGTAGTCAATATGATCAACTGCCCCGAGCGATATTTCCACTCGGATGATTTTCTGCAGGAATGCTTTGATAAACTCGGTCCTCTGGTCGTCAGCTGCCATCTGAAGGACATCCTTCTCAATCAGGAACTCACCTTCCAGCTGGTAGAGACCTGGTGCGGAAACGGCAGCCTGAATATCGAAAAATATATCACCCTGATCAACCAGTACGATCCGGATATGCCCGTGATCATCGAGCATCTGAATACGGATGAGGAATACCGGTCAAGCCTCGCCTATGTTCAGGAGCGGCTGCGCCATGCAGGGATCAGCATCTGACAGGAACCGGATGGACCTGCGCTCAATCGGTGTTTCCACAGACAGAAACCGCAAAAATCCGCAAAAGAAAGTTTCTTCACGCCTGCGGATCTCGCGAAGGAAACGCATAAGCGGCGTTTCCATAAATTAAATGAGGAGGGATCTCATGTCATTAGGTACTAAAAAAGCTGTCCACATCTCTTTTGTCGTCAGGGATATCGAAAAGGTCATGAAGGCCTGGGGAAAGCTTCTGGGAATGGAAGAGTGCCCCCGGATATGGAATATTCCCGGTCCCGATGTCGCCCCCACCTTTACGAACGGGAAGCTTGAGCTTTACAAAGACTGCCGGATCAGCGTGATCGAGCTTGACAATCTCGTACTCGAAGTCGTCCAGCCCGGCGAAGAGCCAAGCCCCTGGAAAACCTTCCTTGAAAAACACGGAGAAGGTTTTATGCATATCGCCTTCCTGGTCCCCGATGAAGAGGAAGCTGTAAAAACGATCGCGGAAACTACCGGAGTCAGCGATTTCTACCATATCGGGTATTATCCCGGCCAGAGCTACGCCTTTTATGACACGTTTGAAACATTGAAAAGCGAACTCAATATCAAGGTCGACAGGGATAATACACCTCTGATCAAAGAAGTACTGGACTCTCTCGGGAAAGAATAAAACCCGCATCTGCCGGAAACAGCAAAAAAGAAGAGTCTTCTGTAGCTTGGGTGGGTAACTTTTC
>CACZSO010000012.1 GCA_902783795.1 uncultured Eubacteriales bacterium | reverse complement strand
GTAATTGCGTGGAAATCACCCGTAAAATGAAGGTTAAGCTCATCCATGGGCACTACCTGTGAATATCCGCCGCCGGCAGCGCCGCCCTTGACGCCGAAGACCGGGCCTAAAGAGGGCTCGCGAAGAGCAATGACCGTCTTTTTGCCGAGGCGTGTCAATGCATCACCGGTACCGACTGTGATGGTGGTCTTTCCTTCACCGGCAGGGGTGGGATTGATGGCAGTGACCAGGATCAGTTTTGCCTTATGGCCTGGTCTTTCATTCTTAAGCAGATTGTAATCAACCTTGGCTTTGTATTTGCCGTAATATTCAATGTTATCTTCGGTCAGACCGAGTTTCGCGGCAACATCCTTAATGTGTAACGGAGTTGCTTCCTGAGCGATTTCAATGTCACTTTTGAATGCCATAACGTCTCATAACCTTTCATATAATATTGATTTGTAATGGTCCCGCATACGAAGGCCGGACCGCCTTCCACAGGCTGTTTTTTTCATTATATCAACTCTGAATAACCTTGTCAACGAATGAAAAGCAGTTGTCCTAGGCTACCTTGCCAAAGTGCGGAAGTTGTTATAATTCCTATGTTTTTTCGATGATGTCATTGCTTTTTAGAAATGTCCATGTTATACTTTTTTCAATATAATCTCCCGCTTCCGGCCAGGTATTGACATTGCCTTCATACAGGCAGGCCGGATACTTTATTCAGGAAGGAGAAGAAATGGAAGACTATACCAAATACAAACTGAAAGCTCCTGATGAGCTTGCAGAGGTGTTAGCCGGATCAGATAATTATTTCGTGATCGCCTGCAATAAGTGCTTTAAGGAATTCGTTTCTACGGAAGAGACAGACTGCGAAGAATTCCTTAAGATCGCTGAAGAGCAGGGAAAAACGGTCATCGGATCTGTTCAGACGGATTTCCTCTGTAATAAGATCCAGACGGAGAAAAAACTCAAGGATCTGATCCCGGAAGGCACGGAAAACATCATCGTGCTCTCCTGCGGTCTGGGTGTCCAGACCATCGCGGATATTACCGGGAAGCCTACTGCCGCTGCCTGCAACACACTGAATTACAGGGGACAGCATGGCATGGCGCTTACAGAAAAAGCCTGTGATGCCTGCGCCCAGTGCTACCTGAACCTCACCGGCGGCATCTGCCCCATCGTCGACTGCTCAAAGAGTCTTCTGAACGGACAGTGCGGCGGCGCAAAGAACGGCAAATGTGAGGTAGACCCGAACCGCGACTGCGCCTGGGAAAAGATCTATCAGCGGCTCAGCAAACAGGGAAGGCTTCAGGAATTTGAAGCACAGCCCGTCCAGTTCAGAGACTACTCGAAGATCGACCACAAAGCCATCAGCGACTATGTGAAGGCTATCCGTGATGCCAGACTTGACGGCTATTACGGCGGCGTGCATCCCCAGGAGCGGAAAGAACTGGCTGAAAATGCGCCTCTTCTTAAGTTCCCGGAACCGGAAACCGTGGTGATCTCCCTGTCCCAGCACAGCGGCAGACCTGCAGAACCTGTGGTCCAGGTGGGTGATACCGTGAAAGTGGGCCAGGTCATCGGGACCGCGAACGGCTACATTTCCAGCCCGGTGCATTCCAGCGTAAGCGGCACCGTCATCGCCATAGAGCCCAGACTGCACCCGGTCTCCGGCACAGAATCCATGGCTGTGGTCATCCGTTCCGACGGACAGGATACTCTGGACGAATCTGTGAAGCCCCATGGCTCTCTTAATGACCTCTCTCCCGAAGACATCTACAACATCGTCCGGGACAGCGGCATTGTAGGCATGGGTGGCGCCACCTTCCCCACCGCGGTGAAGCTGAAACCCGGTAAGCCCGTGGACACTGTACTGTTAAATGGCTGCGAGTGCGAACCGCTCCTGACAGCAGACCATAAAGTCCTGCTCACTTACGCAGATGATATCATCTTCGGTCTTCAGGTCCTATTAAAGGCCGTCGATGCAGAGAAAGGCATTATCGTTATTGAGGACAATAAGCCGGATGCCATCGAACTGATGCAGGAAAAGACAGCAGAACTGGAGAATATTGAAGTAGCGGCTGTCCGGACTAAATACCCACAAGGCGCTGAGAAAATGCTGATCAAACGTGTTTTAGACCGCCAGGTCCCCAGCGGCGGACTGCCGGCTGATGTCGGCGCTGTAGTCTGCAACATCAGTACCGCCAAGGCTGTCTCCGATGCTGTTGTAATGGGCATGCCCCTTATTGAACGTGTGGTATCGGTGACCGGCGAACGGATCCAGAATCCCGGTAATTACATCGTTAAGATCGGCACCAGTGTCAAGGATATCATCGATTACTGCGGCGGTATTACGACTGACGATGCCGTCGTAAAGATCGGCGGCCCCATGATGGGTCTGGTCCAGACAGACCTGGATGTCCCGGTCCTGAAAGGCGCCAACGGCATCATCGCCGTGGACCCGGAAGTCTCTTACGAGAATCCCTGCATCAAGTGCGGCCGTTGTGTGGATGTATGCCCCATGGAGCTTTCCCCGCTTTATTATGCGAAGTATGCGCCTCTTGAAGACTGGGAAGGCATGCGTGAAAAGAATGTCATGGATTGTATCGAATGCAGAAGCTGTGAATACATCTGCTCATCCAGGATTCCTCTGCTGAAGTACATCCGTGCCGGCAAAACTGCGATAAGGGGGATGAAGTGATATGCTGATAACTCAACTGAAAAACAGAGAAGCTATTGATGCTTTGATCAGCGGCACCTGCTTTATAGTCAACTGCCATGGCTGCGGCGAAGTCAGCTTCCCCGCTGCTGAAGCACAGGCACTGCAGGCTGAACTTGCCTCTCAGGGAAAAGTCACCGGCATCCTGACCACAGATTATATCTGCAGCCCCGAAAATATGAAGGTGAACCTGGAGAGCCGCAGATCTGAGATCGATGAGGCAGACATGGTCCTGGTATTTTCCTGCGGCGTCGGTGTTCAGACTGTGGCCGGGTATCTGGAAGATAAGAAGGTCTGTGCCGGCTGTGATACTTACCGCCTCCCCGGCTTCCAGGGTGTCACTCCGCTGGAGTATGACTGCGAACAGTGCGGCGAATGCTTCCTGAACCTGACCGGCGGCATCTGCCCCATCACCGCCTGCTCCAAGAGCCTGGTAAATGGCCAGTGCGGCGGCGCAAAGAATGGAAAATGTGAAGTAGACCCCGAGATGGACTGCGGATGGGAACGTATCTACAGACGTCTGGAACAGCTCGGCCGTCTGGACCTTCTGAAACGCCCGGTGCAGCTTCACAACTACGCAACGGACGATGAAGTCTATAAGCAGAATAATTAAGCATCTGAATATTATGAATTAGGAGCAATGAAGTATGAAAGTTACTGAGTTATTTCGAAAAGGTGAGTTTGTAGTTACTGCTGAAGTCGGTCCGCCGAAGGGCTGTCATCTGGAAGGCGTTGTTGAAGAAGCCAAAGAATATTTAAGCGGCCTTTCTGCCGTCAATGTGACTGATTGTCAGTCATCTGTCATGCGTGTAGGTTCCCTTGCCACCTGCAAGGTGCTTAAGGATGCCGGATTGAACCCCATCTATCAGCTGACCTGCCGTGACAGGAACCGCATCGCCCTGCAGTCTGACCTTTTAAGTGCTGCTGCTTTCGGTATCGATAATGTGCTCTGCCTGACCGGCGACCACACAAAACTGGGGGATACCCCTCAGGCAAAACCTGTATTCGACCTGGATTCTGTCTCCCTGCTTTCCACCATTAAGACACTGGAAAGCGGCTATGACATTGCCGGCAATGAACTGGTAGGTGATCCGCCCACATTCGCCAAGGGTGCTGTGGTTTCACCCTGCAGCGACTCTGTGGATGCACAGCTTTCCAAGATGGAGCGTAAAGTCATGGCCGGTGCCGAATTCTTCCAGACCCAGGCTGTTTACGACACTGAAAGATTCATCTCCTTTATGGAAAAGGCGAAACAGTTTGACCGCCCTGTGCAGTTAGGCATTGTCCTGTTAAAGTCCGCCGGCATGGCCTCCTATATGAATAAGTCCGTGGCCGGTATCCATGTGCCGCCGGATATGATCGCTGAACTGAAGGCAGATAAAGAAAAGACAAAAGCCGGCATCACCGGTGTAGAGATCGCCGCCCGCATCATCCGTGAGTGCAAACCCTACGTCCAGGGTGTCCACATCATGGCTATGGGCTGGGAATCAAAGATTCCCATGCTGATGGAACTGGCAGGTCTCTGATATCCTGTCAGTCAGAAGATCCTGTGACAGAGAAAAGGCCGGGAGCCTCACTCCCGGCTTTTTCTGATCTCAAGGTCTATAAAATTACTTTTTTTATCTTTTTCCTTAATTTCTGTTTACTTTTCCCCTGATATCATTTACAATGCTATCTGAGAATAGTAAATCATAAAAAGGAGGCTATCACATGCTTACTGCAAAAGAGAACATGCGGCAGGTCATCATCGGCGGAAAACCTGACCGTTATGTGAATCAGTATGAAGCGCTCTCCTTATCCTTCAGCCCGTTTATG
>CACZSO010000011.1 GCA_902783795.1 uncultured Eubacteriales bacterium | reverse complement strand
GAGCTGCATCTGCATGTGTACACCGAAGATGAGACCAGGCTGATCGTGAGAGTTCCCACCATCGATCTTTCCGCAGAAGACAGAAAAAAGATGGTCCAAGGAGCGAAGCTCAATATTTCCTTTGAGAGTAAAGTCATGCATTTCTTTGATCCTAAGACAGAAAAGAACCTGATCTACGGAGAATAACGAAAGAGAAGATCCTGATCAACAGGAGAAAGACCAGGCGGCCGGGAAATAGACCCGGCCGTCTGATTTATATCAGATCTTTAAGTATAGGAATGATGGTGGACTCACTGAAACCCGGGCCTGTGTTTTTATGTCTTTTCAGGTAAGAGGAGTCAGGCTCCCGTGATTATTTGTAAGGAGCAGTGTAAGATGAAGAAGAAATGGTTGTGGATCCTTTGTTTAGCCATGATATTAGTACTCTCAGCCTGTGAGATGTCTGTACAGCCCGGGGAAAAAACATCGGCACCGGAAAAGGAAAAAGAAACGTCATCAGAAAAAGAGGAAAGTTCTGAAGAGAAAACCCCCTCGGAAAAAGAGGAGAGCAGTACTGATAACAGCATACCGGAGGAAGATACTTCAGAAGAAATATCCGATGATACAGAAATGGTAACGGAACAGGATCCCGTATCCTCAGAACCGGAAGAAAAAGAGGAGACTACAAAGATGCAGACCACGAACCGGCTGGTGATCACCTGTAAAGAAGGAACCACAGATGAAGCAGTAGAAGCGCTGCTTCAGAAATATGACCTGCGGCTGATCTATGATAAAAACGGACACAAACTGCTGGTGGTCTGGACGGCTTATAAACTGCCGGAAAAGAAACTGGAAGCTGTCATGAAACGGATAGAGGCGGAAGAAGCCGTGGAAACCGTGGAATTAGACGGTATCAATGAATTGCACTGAGTGAGATGTTTTTTGAATAAGACCCGGCCGGAAGGCCGGGTCTTAATTAATCATGTATTAAAGTGATAGGCAAGGAAAGCATCGGCCAGAGGAAGCCAGTGGTCAAAGTTCGGATAAGGGACTTTCCCAAGGAAGAGCTTCCTACCTGCCACACCATGAGGCACACCTGTGAAAGTATGGATCTCCACGGGAACCCCGTGTTTCAGCAGCTCACCGGAAGCATAATAAAGGTTCTGGATGCCCCCATCTTCTAAGCCCATGGCATAGAAGGTAGGCGGGTAGACCACATTAGTGAAATCATAAGGATTTCCATTGAACCGCGGGCCATACACACAGATAAAGGCATCCGGGGCACCGTACAGTTCATCGATCTCATCCGGGATGTAGTCCGGGAAATGGTCCTGGATCTTCTGGGTCCCGGAATAATGGAGGATGCAGTTTTCACCCGTAAGACCGCCGTTGGAGAATCCGGCGATGGCTACTTTATCATAGCCGCGGTCTTTGATGAGTTCCCGGACCAGTTTGACAGCACGGGAAGCATCCGCCCCGCTTTCATATTCATCCCAGGGATTATTATTGACACGGTTATCCAGTAAAAAGCACTGGTGGCCGAGGGCTGTCAGGTCCAGGGCTGTTTGGTAGGTCAGCAGAGTAGACCAGCCATGGTCTCCGCCGGCTATTAAGACGATGGCATCTTTTGGCCTTTCGCCTTCCGGATAGGGAATCTCATACATGTAGGGGATAAAGCCGGGATCATGATTAAAGCGGCCCGGATTCTCCGGATATTCCGTATGCTCCGGCATATTGCCGTCCTTCCAGAGGAAGATCTGTTCAGGCGCATCCGGCTTTTTCTGAAGTGTGGAAAGAAGGGCTGTATATTGCCCTTTTATAGCATCTTTTTCTTCGTCACGCCCGGCAAAAAGCTTATCTTCCAGTTCATGAAGCTTTACCAACGTATCGACATCGTAACAGGGCACATCTTCATAAAAGGGAACAGCCTGATGTGTCAGGGGGAACAGTTCTCGCCGCCTGGCAGCAGCCTCAGGGCTTTCCGGCGGAACAGAAGAGCGTTTCGGTTCATTAGCCATAGTATTCACATCCTTTCCTGGATCTGTAACATTTATAGGATTTATTTTAGCATAACCGGAGGGGCTTGTCAAAGAAGTATCCCTGATCCCGGATGGGAAAATACGTTTTTTGCAAGGTTTCCAAGTATTGATAATTCATCCCTGTAATGCTATACTTCAGCTGCCGTGACCGGCATTCTCGTATGGAACACGCTAAGTGATGGCTTTTGCCAGGAGCCTTCCGCCCGCCAGGCCGGTCCATGTTTTTAATGATAATTTGAGATCATGATATAGGGAGTCAGTAAGATGTTTGAGATCAGGCGTTTTGAAAAAGAGGATATTGATAAAGTCATCGCTTTTGAACTGGAATTAAGAAGACAGGAACCGGATACTTATTACTGGGAGCCTGATGATATGTATAAACAGCAGCTGGAATCCAGCTTTACTGATCCGAGATTTAACACGGCCATTTCCTTTATTGCGGTAAAAGACAATGCAGTTATCGGAAGGATCGATGCATCTGTCATCACAAGCCGGAGTGATGCCTCCTGCTTCAGCGCCTATCTTGACTGGATCTGTGTGCTGAAAAGTGAAAGACATCATCAGGCAGCACAGGGACTGCTGGAGGCATTGAGAACTGAATGTAAAGCCAGAAATGTGGGGGTACTGATCGCGTTAATGGCAGATAATGAAGAAGCACAGCGTTTCTACAAAAGTGTAAAAGATGCCTCCATTCATGATACCGGGATCTGGATGGACATTAAATAGATAAGACTGAGGGGGTGGGGCAGGAAAGAAGAAGGTTCAGATGACCCTTAATACATAAGAACGGCGGCTCATACGAAGCCGCCGTTTGATTATAAGAGGATCAAAACAATATAAAATGATGTCCTTATGACTGCAGGAGTTTCTTAAGGGCCGGTCTCAGCGCCACATAGAAGATGGTGGCAGCGATGACCGCTACGATGGCATTTACCAGCGTGGTACCGGCGCTGATCTTTGCCAGAGTTTTTGCCAGATCCTGCTCCAGGCCGAAAAGATACCGTTTATAGAAATAACCCACGATCGGGTCGGCAACTACATTGAACAGCATACCGGCACCGGCGGAGACAGCGGTTTTCCACCAGACTTTTTTCGGGTCTTTTTCATGCTCCAGCTTAAATACCTTATGGGCTACGAGACCTGTGATCAGGCCGATCATAAGTTTCAGAAAGAAGGTTTTGGGCGCCGATGTGACATATCCGCCCAACAGATCACCGATGGTCATACCCAGGGCACCGGAAAGGCCGCCCCAGTAACCGCCCAGGATCAAAGCTGCCAGCACACAGAAGGTATTGCCCAGATGGAAGGCACTCTTTTCAGAAGAACCAGGCACCGGGATATCGATCTTGAAGAAGGCGAAGCCAATGTAGCAAAGAGCCGTCATCATAGCCGCCATGGTCAGCGTCCGGCTGTTGATAGTCTTCTTCTCCGAAGGAATCAGGGAGAGGAGTACCGCGAAGCCGATAAGCACCAGGATCAGGCTCATGGAGAACAGCACTTTTTCCCAGGTGGACGCGTCCTCCTTAAGAATCGCACTTCTCGTAAGACACGCAGCGACAATACCAGCCGCTGTTATGCCAATACCCACATATTTTCTTATAGCTGACTTTTTATCCATCATGGAACCTCCTGAATAAAAGATTGTGCTTACTATACACCTGTTGTGGATATATATAAATACCCAAAACACATTATTTTGATATGACCAGATGATTTTCCGTTTTTCTGAAAGAAGTCTTAAGACTAGTTCACCGGGATCAAGAAGGTGACCCAAACCGGTAAGAGCCGTTGTCCGCTATAACCTCTTCTTGAAAACAGTCGTTTACATTCATTTTCTGGACAGAACACGGTAAGAACTGGTGCCTCAAGCCGTATTATGAGATGGATTTGACTTATACCACGGCCATTTTCATTCATTTTTACAGGAGAACCCGTTCAGGATGAGCCAGGCAAGCCGTGGTTTTATATGAATTTGCTTTGTATCACGGCTGTTTTCATTCATTTTCAAGAGAGAGACAGGCTGAGATGACTTGATGGAGCCGTGTTTTTTTAAGATATAATCTATTGACCCGGCCGCGAGTGCCTGAAATCAAGAAAGAAGCAAGCGGAAGAAGATTGCCGGAGCCGTTGTTTTTAAATTTTTATGTTTATGTCACGGCTCTTCCTAATCATTCCCTGTAAACAGGCAGACTTTTTTGAAAGTAAAAGTACGTGGGATGCGGATTCAGAATTGACGTGCTGCACAAGGTCGGGTATAATCAAGGCAGCAGTATGATAAAATCAGACGGGGGTGGGGCTATGCCTACAGGAATCATCATTAACGTCAGTGCTGTTATTATCGGAGGCCTGATAGGAACCTTTGCGGGGAAGGCGCTGAACCAGCAGCTGAAGGACACGTTAAATCTGATATTTGGCCTGTGCGCTATGCTGTTAGGGATCACATCGGTGGTATTAGTGAAAAATCTTCCGGCTGTGATCCTGGCGGTCATCATCGGGACGACCATAGGTGTTCTGATCAAACTGGGCGATAAGATAAATAAGGCAGCCGTAGGCATGCAGCATTTTATGAGCCGGTTTATCAAGCCGCCTAAAAGCGGTCTTTCAGATGATGAATTTACGGCTATGCTGGTGACGATCCTGGTCCTGTTCTGTTCCAGCGGTTCCGGTATCTACGGGTCTATCGTGTCAGGCATGAATGGTGATAATACCATTCTGATATCGAAAGCTATCCTGGACTTTTTCTCTGCCATGATCTTTGCCTGCAGCCTGGGTCTGACAGTTTCTTTAGTCGCCGTACCTCAGGCAGTCATCTTTCTGACTCTGTTTTTCCTGGCGAAGATCATCTTCCCGCTGACAAACGAGACCATGATCAATGATTTTAAAGCTGTAGGCGGCATGATCCTGATCGGTACCTCCTTCCGGATGCTGAAGCTTAAGGATATTCCGGTAGCCGATATGATCCCTTCCATGCTGATCGCCATGCCCTTAAGCTGGCTGTATGCCACGTATATCCTGCCATTACTTGGATAGGGCACACTAACTGCTTTGCCGGGAACAAAGCAGCATGAACTTATGGACGGATCCTGAGATCCGGAAGCAGAAAAAGAAACCTTAACTTAAACCATCATAACTATATGCCGGGCTTTTTCAGCCGGCATATTTTACTGGATCTAAGCACCAAAAGGAAGCATTATGAAAAGTAAGACGTTGATAAAAGATCTGACCACCGGGCCGGTGATAAAGCTTCTCATAAGCTTTGCCTTCCCCATCATGCTGTCGAATCTGATGCAGACTGCTTATAATATGGCCGATATGATGATCATCGGGAAGTTTTCCGGCACAGCCGGCCTTTCCTCCGTTTCTATCGGCGGCGAAGTGCTGCATTTTTATATGTTTCTGGGCATGGGCTTTGCCACTGCGGGCCAGATCATCGTTTCCCAGGTGGTGGGAGCCGGAAAAAGAGCAGACTTAAACCGGGTCATCGGCACACTGTTTACGAGCATCATCGTTTTAAGCCTTGTTTTAACGGTGATCAGCCTGTGCCTGTCGAACTGGCTGCTGGGGGTGCTGAACGCCCCGGAAGAGGCCTATAAAGGCGCGAGAGACTATGTTCTGACCTGTACGGCCGGACTCATCTTTACCCTTGGCTATAATATGGTCAGTGCGGTCTTAAGAGGCATGGGGGATTCCAAACATCCTATGATCTTTGTGGCCATTGCAGCCGTGATCAATGTGGTCCTGGATCTGGTCTTTATAGCCGGGCTGCACCTGGAAGCCTTCGGCGCGGCCATGGCTACAGTGATGGGCCAGGGGATCAGCCTGATCCTGTCCCTGATCTATCTGTACAGAAACCGGGAAGCCTTTAATTTCGACTTCCGGCTGAAGAGCTTCAAACCTGACAAAAATATAACAAGATCCGTGATCCGGCTGGGCATTCCCATTGCCATCCAAAGCAGTGCCTCCAGCATATCGGCCCTGTTTGTCAGCTCCTACATCAACTCCTACGGCGTGGCCGTATCCGCCGTGACCGGGGTGGGCAACCGCTTAAACAGTCTGGCACTCATCGTGGCCAACTCCATGAACGTATCCAGTGCAGCCATGATCGGCCAATGTTTCGGCGC
Source organism: uncultured Eubacteriales bacterium (assembly GCA_902783795.1). Classification (GTDB taxonomy): domain Bacteria; phylum Bacillota; class Clostridia; order Lachnospirales; family Lachnospiraceae; genus UBA1267. The sequence goes on along the minus strand of CACZSO010000011.1, from coordinate 5,011 downwards.
TGGTAAGACGGAACGGATCGGGAAAGCTTTCTGGCGGGTGTTTTTTGTGGATCTTAGTTTTGTTACGGTGCTGAGTATCATAATCCTGGCCTTCCCGGCCCAGGTCTTCGGCCTGTTCAATAAGTCACCGGAAGTCTTGGAACTGTCCTACCGGTACGCCCCGGTGCTGGCCATCGCCTTCATGGGATATGCCGTAAGAAGCCCCAGTTTAGGCCTCATCAACGGACTGGGCCATTCGCGGATGAATTTCATGATGGGCATTGTCGAAGGGTTTATCTTAAGGATCGGCCTTACTTATCTTCTGGGGGTCGTCCTGGGCCTGGGCGTCAATGGCTTCTGGTACGGGTCGGTCATCGCGAGCTATGGATACGGCCTGGTGGTCTTCCCTTATTTCCTGAGTGGAAAGTGGAAAAAGAGAACATCGGAAGCGGGAAGGTTCTAACAGGCCGGCAGAATAAACAGCGTCTTCCGGGCGGCTCAAAATGATATAATAGAAAAGGCGATGTTCTTCTTGAAAATACAGGAAGGACATCGCTTTTTTGTAAATCAGGGCTTTTCCTGAGGCTGAGAAAATGATAAAATGATTCCAACTTATTTTCATTGGAGTGTTTGAACCTTATGGATTTCGTGTTTGAGATACTGTTTGAAATCATTGTGGAGGGGTCACTGGAGGCGTCTCTTTCCAGAAAAGTCCCTCTGGCGGTGCGGATCTTAGCCGGACTTTTGCTGGTGGGCGTATATGGCGGGCTTGTGGGATTTATTATTTATAGTGCACTTGGCAGTAAAAACTGGATCATGTTTGGGGCAGGGATATTGCTGCTTCTGTTTTTAAGTTATGGATTTTACAGGATCATAAAGAAACGGAAAAAGGAGGGGATGTCATGAAACGTTTACAGGAGGTTTTAGCCGGACAGGAAGAAAATTATATCTTCCCGTTTTTCTGGCAGCATGGAGAAGAGGAAGCGGTGCTCCGGGAATACATGGGGGCTATCTATGACTGCGGGATCCGGGCAGTCTGTGTGGAATGCCGGCCTCACCCGGATTTTCTGGGGCCTAAATGGTGGCAGGATCTGGATATTATCCTGGATGAAGCGAAAAAGAGAGGCATGAAGATATGGATCCTGGATGATGCCCATTTCCCCACGGGTTATGCGAACGGCGCCATGAAAGATGAGCCGGATGAGAAATGGAAACAGTTTCTGTATCATAAGACCGTAACGGTCTTCGGGCCGGCGAAAGAAGTCATCATCGACGCAGCCTCCCAGGCCCGGTACAGCAAGCCTCTGATGAGAGGGCAGAGCTTTCTCATGGGGATCTCTCCTGAGACCCGTACTTTCCAGGATGAAACACTTGTTTCTGTAGTTCTGGCCAAAGCAGTAAAAGACGGCATCGACGGCACAACAGTCCGGGATGTGACAGACAGGGTAACGGACGGAAAGCTGATCCTGGATATCCCGGCCGGCACCTGGCGTATTTTTGTACTGTATAAGACCCGGAACGGCGGCGGCAGTCCCGGTTACATCAATGTGATCTCGAAACCTTCTGTCAAGGTGCTGCTGGATACGGTCTATGAACCTCATTACGAGCGATATAAAGAAGAATTCGGGAAAACCATCGAAGGTTTCTTTTCCGATGAGCCTCAGCTGGGCAATATACCCGGATTTGATGATGACAACCGTCTGGGCAAGGATATGCCGCTGCCCTGGTCGGATGAGCTGGAAGAGAAGCTGAAAAAAGCTTATGGTCCGGATTATGGGAAAGATCTGAGCCTGCTTTTTGCCTCAGACAGGACCGGTCCGTTAAGTTCTGCCGCGAGGTTTATCTACATGGATCAGATGACAGCCCTGGTAGCCGAGGATTTCTCCCTGCAGCTGGGTGACTGGTGCGCTTCTCACGGGGTGAGATACATCGGCCATCTGGTGGAAGATAACGGACAGCATGCCCGTTTAGGATCCAGCTTAGGCCACTTCTTCCGGGGCCTTCAGGGCCAGCATATGGCAGGCATCGATGACATAGGAAACCAGGTACTGGCAGGAGGGGAAGACGCGAACCGGAAGCCCTTGTTCGGTGGAAACGGCTTTACCATGGACGCGGATTTCTTCCACTTTGCCTTAGGCAAGCTGGGGACTTCCCATGCAGCCTTGGACCCGCGGAAAAAGGGAGATACCATGTGTGAGATCTTCGGGGCTTACGGATGGTCAGAAGGCACTCGGCTGATGAAATATCTGACGGATCATTTTTTGGTTCGCGGTGTGAATCATTTTGTGCCTCATGCCTTCTCACCTAAGGAATTCCCGGATCCGGACTGTCCGCCTCATTTCTATGCCCATGGCCTGAATCCTTTATATCAGGGCTTTGGCGATCTGATGCATTATATGAACCGCAGCTGTCATCTTTTAAGCGGCGGACACCATGTGGCAAAAGCAGCGGTCCTTTATCATGGAGAAGCCGAGTGGACCTCCTATGAACAGGGGATGATCTTTAGCCGCGTCCCGGCCAGGATATTGACAGAAAACCAGATCGATTTTGATTTTGTCTGGCGGGATGCTTTGCTGGATAAGGATGGCTTTTTCGGTACAGTCATTGATAAGACACTGACCGTTAACGGACAGGTCTATGAAGTGCTGATCATTCCGGGAAGTTACTATATCACGGAAGAACTGGCGGAATGGCTTCTGAAGGCAGCCAAACAGGGACTTAGGATCATTTTCTTCGGTGAAAGACCGAAAGAACTTTTAGATACGGGGACAGGGACGCTGGAGCTGAAAATGTTACAGGAGAAAACAGAAGAAGCTTCCGCTAAAGATCTGGCGTCCATGCTGGAGGATGTGAGAGAAGTCCGGGTATCCCCTGCATTTAAGGACCTAAGATATTATCATTACCTTCATGAAAGCGACCTGTATCTTCTTACCAATGAGAGTGCAGAAGAGGTGTTTGAAGGTATGGTCAGTCTTCCGGGAGCCGGTCTTCCGGTGATCTATGATGCCATGAAGAACCGGGTCTATGCGGCAGAAACAGAAGGGCAGCAGCTGAAGATCCGGCTGGCTCCTTATGAAGCCCTGTTCGTTGTTTTTGTCAGTGAAAAAGAGAAACAGGAATTGCTTCCGGAGATGCTTTTGCGTGATCTTCAGCATCCCAAGACCAGTGTGATCCCGGGACCTTACCAGCTTTCCTTTAAAGAAGCCCTGCATCAGAAAGATGGTTTTAACGATATCCGGCTCATGACAGAATTAAAGAATCCAGGAACACTGAAACCTGATTTTTCCGGCTGGATCGCATATGAAACGGTTGTTGACATGGAGGAACTTTCCTTGGCCTCCAAGGATCTGATGCAGCGGACAGAACTGGTCCTGGAGGATGCCAGGGAAGCTGTGGAACTGTATCTGAATGATCAGTATGCCGGGCGATGCATCTGCCCGCCTTACCGGTTTGACGTGACAGGACTCATAAGATCCGGGGAAAACAGGCTGAAACTGATTTGCGCGACCACATTGGAAAACGCGGTCAATGCATTGAATAAAAGTAATATGGACCCGGAGGCAGCCTTTATGGCGCAGCTTATGGGATCCCCGGTCATACAGCCTTTTGGCATCCAGGGTCCTGTTAAACTGTCACAGGAGAATCTCTGATTGTGGAAATCCAACACAGAACCTGACGAAAACACGCAACATGCTTCACAATTCGTGAATTCGGGAAAAATGTTAGTGACAAAAAGAATAAAACCGTGTATGATATAAACAGAAACATACCGTATTTTTACGGTTTTATACTAATTTTATGAGGTGAGATTTATGGGAAAGAAGATTCGTATTGCCATCGTCGGCTGCGGCGGTATGGGCGGCGGCCATGCTATCGCCATTCAGAGCGGCACAGGAAATGCCATCTGGAACGGCAACAACCTGGATGTTCCGGGCTTTGACAGCCCCATGACCACTGACATCTCCAAACTGCTGGAGCTGGCAGGTATCCAGGATATCGATCCTGCGCGTGAAGAGTGGGCCAGAGAGCGCGGCATGTATGTGTACAAAGATCTGGACGAAGTGCTTGCTGATGAGACTGTGGATGCTGTCCTGGTCGCGACACCGAATGATTCGCATAAACCCATTGCCATAGCTGCCATGAAGGCCGGCAAACATGTGCTTTGCGAAAAGCCTGTCATGATGTCTTCGGCAGACCTTCTGGATGTGATGGCTGTTTCCAAGGAGACCGGCAAAGTCTTTTATCCCCGTCAGAACCGTGAGTGGGATGAGGACTTCATGACTATCCGCCGGATCTATGAAGAGAAGCTGGTGGGCGAAGTATTCAACATTAAGTGCCGGATCATGGGTTCCCGCGGTATCCCCGGCGACTGGAGAGGCATTAAGGAAAAAGGCGGCGGCATGATGCTGGACTGGGGTGTCCATATCATTGACCGTATCGTAGCCATGGTTCCCGAGAAGATCGTGGATGTGTTCTGCCACTGCACCTATATTACGAATAAAGAGTGTGATGACGGCATCCAGGTCTACTTAAAGTTTGAATCCGGCCTGACCGTGAACCTGGAAGTGGGCACCTGCCACTTTGTCAATGAGCCCTTATGGTGCATCTACGGTGATACCGGTTCCGCCATGATCAACAGCTGGGCAATGGATGGTAAGATGGTCCTCTTAAAGAGCTGGGACGATAAGGATACCACCCCCATCCTGGCCGGCGCGGGCCTGACAAAGACCATGGCACCCCGTATGGTAGGCACTTCCACGGAAGAACTTCCGCTTCCGATCCCGGAATTCGACTGGAATACCTTGTATAAGAACTTTGTGGATGTCTGCAACGGTGAGGCCGCGCAGATCGTCACTCAGGAGCATGCCCTTCGCGTGCTGCGCCTGATGGAAGCCTGCTTCGAGTCTGATAAGACCGGTGAAGTGGTGCATTTCGAGAAATAAGTCTTGTAAAGATACAAAAAACGATCCCTGCAGTGAAGTGCTGCAGGGATCGTTTTTTAACTGAATCTATCAGGCATTGACTGAGCTTT
>CACZSO010000010.1 GCA_902783795.1 uncultured Eubacteriales bacterium | reverse complement strand
CATCGATGTTTATGTCCCCCAGCTTAAATCCCCTCATTACAACGTCCTTAAAGTCACTTTATTACGGCTTTTTATGCAGGAAAAAGACAGAATAAAACAGTTCCAGTTCCTTAAGAAGCTCCTGCTTTTCTTTCTGCAGTCTCCGGATCTGCAGTCCGGCTTCTATCTCATCATAATAAAAGTCATGCTCATCGGCCTGGGTCCTGAAAATAAGCTGGCCATCCGGCAGAAACTCCAGAGTCAATATACCGCCGGCTTCTTCCGTAAAAAGCACGCACATGATCTGAAGTTCATCCTTCACCTCCTGAGGCAGTCTGTCAAATTCCCGGTTGAAATAATACTTTTCTTCATAGGAATTTGCACCGCAGAGCACTTTGGAAGAAGGATTATCATTTGAGCCGCTCATCCCAGCACCGTCCTTGCGGATAAAAAGCAGATGGCCGCCAAGATAACCGCCAGCAGGATAAAGACCACCACTCTGGATTTCCGGGTGACCCGGCTTTTATTAAACCAGATACCCTCCACTGCATAGATCAGGCAGAGAAGGGATGCCAGGCCGAAGACCACGGGAAAGAGCAGGCTCAATTCCCGGGATTTAAAGAAAAGCACTACGGACAATACGATGATCGCCACCGCCATAATGATCTGGATGGCTTCGATCCGGTAATTTCTCCTCATAGTTCTATCTGCACTTCCTTCTGATAGTTTTTGGAAAGTTCCATACATTTTTCCAGGAACTCCCTGTAATAGGGACGCAGAAGTTCAGGGACCTGCATCTCCTGGACTGCCAGCTTTTCCTTTTCTCTTTCCTGATCAAAGATATTAAGGCCTGCTTTTTTCTTAAAAACAGCGATATTTCCTGAGACCCTCATGCGTCTTATGAAAAGTTCCGCCATTTGCCGGTCCACATCGTCTATCTGCGACCGAAGATCAGCTAATTCATTTTCACTCATATCAAAGCACCGTCTTAATGGCTGGATACAGCTTATGGTAGAAAGCATATTTTTCATCATATTTAGCCGCTGTATCTTTATCAGGTTTTACAGTTTCTTTTACACGGATCATGGCATCACAGGCAGCCTTAACGCTTTCATACGCGCCGCAGCCCACCGCCGCCAGCATGGCAGCTCCCAGGCCCGGTCCCTGCTCTGTTTCAGGCACATCGATCTCTATGTTCAGTACATCGGCCAGGATCTGCTTCCAGAGGTCTGACTTCGCGCCGCCGCCGCAGACTTTAGACCTTGTGATGGTGATCCCCAGGGACTTGGCCACTTCCAGCGCATCACGCATGGAAAAAGCCACCCCTTCCAGCACCGCCTGCGTCATATCTGCGCGGGTGGTATCCATAGACATGCCGTAGAACATGGCCCGGATCTTTGTATCATTATGGGGGAACCGTTCTCCCATGAGATGCGGCAGATAAAAGACATTATTTTCACCCAGGACCTGGATCTCTTCCTGTTCCTTCCCATAGTCTTCCGTGTGAAGGATATCCTCATTCCACCACTTGTTGGAAGACGCCGCCGACAATGTACAGGCCATAAGGTGCCATTTTCCATCAGCATGGCAGAAGGAATGCAGTGCATGATTCTCCGGCAGCTTAAAGCTTTCGGAGGAAATGAACATGGTGCCGGAGGTGCCCAGGGAAATGTTGCAGGCCCCCTCGCCTACCGTACCGGTCCCCACGGCCGCTGCCGCATTATCACCGGCGCCGGCTATCACTTTGACTGTCAAGGGCAGGCCGGTGTCTTTCGCCGCTTTTTCTGTCAATGTCCCCACCACATCGTAGGACTCGAACAGCTTCGGCAGCATTTCTTCTTTTATATGACAGATCTCTGTCATTTCTTTCGACCAGCACTTCCCTGCCACATCCATAAGGAGCATGCCGGAGGCATCGGAATAATCCGTGCAGTGCACGCCTGACAGACAGTAAGCCAGGTAATCCTTCGGCAGCATGATCTTTGCGATTTTTTTAAAGTTCTCCGGCTCATTCTTTTCGATCCAGAGGATCTTCGGGGCTGTGAAGCCGGCAAAGGCGATATTGGCAGTCTCCTGAGCCAGTTTATCTGTCCCGACATCCTGGTTCAGCCAGTCAGTCTCTTTCTGCGTCCGTCCGTCATTCCAGAGGATGGCCGGACGGATGACCTGGTCGTCCTCATCCAGGATGACCAGTCCGTGCATCTGGCCGCCGAAAGAAATGCCGGCCACTAAGTCTTTATCGATCCCTTCTGTAAGTTCCTTTAACCCTTCACAGGTCTTTTGGTACCAGTCTTCCGGTGACTGTTCCGACCAGCCGTTCTTCGGGAAGTACAGGGGATAATCCCGGGAAACGATCTTTTCGATGCTGCCTGTCTCATCCATCAAAAGCAGCTTTACCGAAGAGGTTCCAAGATCTACACCGATATAGTACATACTCCTTCTCCTTTACACTTATTCTTTATCAGGTCTCACTGCCGGAATTTTCCTCCGGGTGAAAATATCCATACACTTTTTTCGCCGCCGGCCTGGTGAATTCATCCAGAGCGGCAATGTCATCTTCCGAGGCGTTTTTTATTTCATCAATGCTGCCGAACTTCCGCATCAGGGCTTTTCTTCGCTTCTCGCCTACGCCGGGAATATCGTCCAGCACCGAACGGATGGTATTCTGGATATGCAGCCCCCGGTGATAGGTGATGGCAAACCGGTGGGCTTCGTCCTGTATCCGGGTGATCAGTTGGAAGGCCTCTGAATGACGGTCCATCTCGATCTCCCGGTCATGAAAATACAGGCCCCGGGTATTATGATGGTCATCTTTCACCATGCCGCAGACCGGGATGGTAAGTCCCAGACTGTCCAGCACCTTTTCAGCGGAATGGACCTGGCCTTTGCCGCCGTCCATCAGGATAAGGTCGGGGAAAGTAAGAAAACGTCCCTCCTCTTTCCCTTCTTCTCTCTCTTTCAGCCCATGCTCGAACCTTCGCCCCAGCACTTCTTCCATGGAAGCATAATCATCCGGACCTGTTACTGTCTTGATCCGGAACTTCCTATAATCATTCTTTTTCGGTTTCCCGTCTGTAAAGACCACCATGGATCCTACAGATTCAAAGCCCGAAGTGTTCGATATATCGAAGGCTTCCATCCGGGACAGGCCTTCCAGTCCCATAAGAGAAGCCAGTTCCTGCGCAGCTCCCGTCGTTCTTTTCTCTTCGCGCTTAAAACGGTCCTTATCCCGTTCAAAGACCATTTTGGCGTTATCCTCTGCCAGCTTCAGAAGGCGGCTTTTCTGGCCCCTTTTCGGCGTTGTGATGATGACTTT
>CACZSO010000009.1 GCA_902783795.1 uncultured Eubacteriales bacterium | reverse complement strand
ACTGCTGGGCGCTCTGGCAATCCTGCTTTTTGTTCTTCTTGTGATGAGCAATTCCTGGCTTGAACCCATCATTTTCCTTTTCTCCGTTGGAGTTGCGGTTGTGATCAACATGGGCACAAATGCATTCCTGCCCGATGTCTCCAAGAATACCAATTCCATAGCCGCACTGATGCAGCTGGTGCTGTCCATGGACTATGCCATCATTCTGTCAAACCGTTTCCGTCAGGCCGCAAAGAAGACGGAGGATCGGGTAGCGGCCATGAAGGAGGCAATAAGAAATGCCATTCCGGCCATGTGCAGCAGTTCTGTAACCACTGTCGTAGGTCTCCTTGCCCTGTGCTTCATGAGCTTTAAGGTGGGAGCGGATATGGGCATCGTCTTTGCAAAGGGTGTCTTTTTAAGCCTTCTGGGGTGTTTCCTCGTACTTCCGGCTATGCTGCTGATCTTTGATAAGCCGATCCGGGCTACGGCAAAAAAGTCCCTCAATATTCCTACAGGCGCTTTAGCCGGGTTCAGTGTAAAATGCAGATATTTCATTCTGATTGCTTTTGTGGCAATCTTCGTTACCGTGTTTATCCTGAAGGGCGGATCGGGGATCTCTTATGTACTTCCGCTGAGTGATCGAGTTGCGGATGTTTTTCCAAAGGATAATAACATCGTGGTGCTTTACAGCAACACCGATGAGGCGAGTATCCCTGAGATGGCGGAAACCCTTGCTCAGGAGACCGGTGTCCGTTCCGTAAATGCATACAGTACCACTCTGGGAAAGAAGATGAGTGCGGAGGATATGGTAGGCTTTGTATCCGCAATGTTTAGTGTGGGACAGGTGGATTTTCTGGATCCTTCGATCTTCAAAGTGCTGTATTACATACATTATGCGGACCGTTCGGGAGAAAAACTGACACCGCAGGAACTGATCACATTTTTTAAGAAGGCTTCGGAGGAGAATCCGCTGCTTGCCTCCCGGATGAATGATGAAATGAAGGAAAAACTGGACCAGGCGTCAAAGTCCCCTCTGCTTCCGTCTCTCAGGCTTAACCCGGAGGAAATGTACACCATGATTCGGGATCTGACACCGGAACTGAACGAGAATATCCTATCGCTTGCCTATGCTTTTTATTTCAGTCAGACCGCTTATGATGATTCCTGGAAGCTTTCTGTTGACGACCTGATCAAGGATGTGGCTGCATCGGAAGAGATCAATTCCCTTCTGGATGCGAAGACAAAACTGATCCTTAACACGGCAGTGTCCGGCATAGAGAGTGGGAAGGGACAGATGGTCGGTCCTGATTACTCCCTGATGGCGGTAACCACAGAGCTGATCGACGGAAGCGATGAAGCCATGGATTTCACCAGGGCGTTGGATGATTACTGCAAGGAAAAACTTAAGGGTAAATACTACATCATCGGAAGCACGCCCATGGCCTATGAGATGTCCCGTACCTTCGACAGTGAAATGAACCGCGTCACCATCATTACAGCTGTGGCCATTTTTATCGTCGTTCTCATCACCTTCCGGAACTTTATGATTCCGCTTGTCCTGGTAGGACTGATTCAGGCGTCGGTTTACATAACTATGGTTGTTATGCGGGTGGCAGGTGCTTCCATGTATTATGTGGCGCTGCTCATCGTGCAGAGCATCCTGATGGGGGCAACCATAGATTATGCCATTGTCTTCACCAATTTTTACCGGGAGAAGCGTAAGGAGAAGGAGCTTAAGGATGCCATGCGAAGTACATATAAGGCATCCATTCGTACGATCCTCACTTCAGGCCTTGTCATGGCGCTCTGTACCACGTTGCTGGGCTTTGCCTTTAAAGACCCCGGTGTCGGACAGATCTGCCATATTCTGGCTATCGGAACGGCCTCGGCTCTCGTGATGATCTTGTTTATTCTTCCGGGGGTACTGGCCGCCTTAGACCGGCTGGTCGCAGGGAAGAAGAGATGAGTCACTGAAATCTGCATAAGGAAGAGACCTCAGTCCACTGACCAAGGTCTCTTTTTTTGTTAATTGCATTCTGACAATTCCTGATAGAATTTCTGCAGTACATAGAAAGCCGGTTTGATATATTTTTTATCTGCCGAAAGAAGGCCCTTGGTATTGTAATACTTCTGCAGGGCAGTTCCATCAGCTCCCATTCGTCAAAGGAGTAATCCAGAGGAAGGGTATTTCCCTCTTCGTCGTACCGGAGTTCTTCAAACCAGCGCTGTCGGATGCAGGCGTCATATGGGTCTACGGCATAATGCCATTCGCCGTTCAGGGATTCTTTTTTTCGGAAACGGTCATAGATCATGGATGTTGCACCGGAGATCTTTTCATACAGATCGAATCTGACAGGTTCCATACGGATACTTCCTTTCTGATCATTTTTGGAAAATGAGGGTGGATGATGCTGACATCATTATACCATTTGCATGCCGGTAAAGAAATCTGAAAAATGCAGAACGGATTTGCCTGTATGTAAAGCAGGTAAAAACGGAAAAACGATTGTTTTTTATCTTGCTTAACATTTTGTCGTTTTATATAATGAAAATGGAGCGGATGATTATTCGACCGTT
>CACZSO010000008.1 GCA_902783795.1 uncultured Eubacteriales bacterium | reverse complement strand
TGGAAAAACAGCACCATGGCCTGTGCAAAGACGAATACTTTCACATTTACCGCAGCGGCCAGTCATTCCGGCCATCAGTACCGCTGTAATGTTTCTAATGGCAAAGGCACTACGCCTTCAAAAGCGGCAACCGTGACCGTAAAGTAAGACCTGCTTCAAAAAAAGCTGAAGAAAGGATCCCCGGTTCTTCCGGGGATCCTTCAATATATAAATATAAAGTTTAAAAACCTGTGAAAACTGCTTGCTTTTTCTTTCGATATATCGTATAATACCAGTTCGTGATGTAATATCATTTCCTTGCTCGGGGCTAGTCCCGGGCCAGAGACCAAAAGGAGGTAAGAAGAATGCAGAAGTATGAATTAGTCGTCGTCTTAAACGGAAATCTGGAAGACGAGGCAAGATCTGCTGCCATGGAAAGAGTCTACGGTTATATCACCCGGTTCGGCGGAACAGTTGCGAACGTCGATGAATGGGGTAAGAGAAAGCTGGCTTACGAGATTCAGAAAATGAATGAAGCTTTCTATTATATCGTGACTTTCGAAGCACCGCTGGATGCTCCGGCACAGATAGAAGATAATATCCGCATCATGGAGCAGGTCATCAGATTCCTGATCGTTAAGCAGGAAGCTTAAGAATGCGAGGTATAAGATGAATAAAGTTATTTTGTGCGGGAGACTTACAAAAGATCCCGATATCCGTTACTCACAGGGAGATCGTCAGATGGCTATCGCGCGTTATACGCTGGCCGTGGACCGCAGAGGACGCCGTCAGGGTAATGACGATGGTTCTCAGACTGCTGACTTTATTCAGTGTGTCGCTTTTGACAGGGCCGCGGAATTCGCGGAAAAGTACCTGCGTCAGGGCACAAAAATGATCGTCACCGGCCGTATCCAGACCGGTTCCTACACTAACAGAGAAGGTCAGAGAGTCTACACCACCGATGTGGTCGTGGAAGAGCAGGAATTTGCAGAGTCTAAGAATGCTGCTTCCCAGAATACCGGTTCCACCTTCTCCTCTAATTTCCAGCAGCGTGAATCCCAGGCGCCGGCAGCAGAGGCCGCAGAGGACACCGGTGACGGATTCATGAACCTGCCCGAGGGAGTCGATGATGAAGGACTCCCCTTCAACTCAATCTAATGGAGGACCGTTATGCCGTATAACAGAGATAATGCAAAATCCGATTCGTCTTATAAGAGACGTCCGGTACACAGAAAAAGGAAAGTCTGTGTGTTCTGCAGCGCCGCTGACGGCGCCGGCGTCATTGATTACAAGGATGTCGCGAAGTTAAAGAAATATGTTTCCGAGAGAGGCAAGATCCTGCCCCGCCGTGTGACCGGTACCTGCGCTACTCATCAGAGAGCCCTGACCACCGCCATCAAGAGAGCCCGCCACGTGGCCCTGATGCCCTACACGGTAGAATAAAAGCGAAAAGACCGGTCTTCCATTACGGATGGCCGGTCTTTTTATGTTTATTTCTCCAGGATCACGTCCAGGATCCTGTGGGCGGCATCTTCTTTGCTCATTTTCTCCAGTTCTATTTCCCGATCCCTGGTGATCAATGTCAGGACGTTCGTGTCAGTTCCGAATCCGGCACCTTCTGTCCTTAAACTGTTGGCACAGATCATATCACAGTTCTTCGATGCCAGTTTCTTCCGAGAATTCTCCAGGACATTATCGGTTTCCATGGAAAAGCCGCAGAGAAACTGTCCTGCTCTTTTATGCTCTCCCAGATATTTTAAAATATCCTTCGTCCGTTTGAGTTCGATCTTCATATCATCGCCGGACTTTTTCACCTTGCTGTCATAAACAGTGACCGGCGTGTAATCCGAAACAGCGGCAGCTTTGATGATCACATCACTCTCCTCCTGCCGCTTCGTCACTTCCCGGAACATATCCTCGGCACTTTCCACCGAGACGATGTTTAAGAACATAGGCGGTTCCACATCCGTATGGGCGGCCACCACTGTCACATCGGCTCCGCGGAGCATGGAGGCCCTGGCCACTGCAAACCCCATCTTCCCGCTGGAATGGTTCGTGATAAAGCGCACCGGATCGATAGCTTCCCGGGTAGCCCCGGCAGTCACCAGCACCTTCTTTCCCTTAAGATCCTTCTCGCAGGCGATCTCCCGCACTACATATTCGAACAATACGCTTTCTTCCGGCATGCGTCCGTCGCCCATATCGCCATTCGCCAGCATCCCATGATCCGGGGCGATGATCTCGTAACCGTAAGATGCCAGCTTCTTCAGATTATCCTGGACGATGGGATTGTGGAACATGTTATGATTCATGGCCGGCGCCACGATCTTTTTGCAGGGGCAGGCCATGACCGTGGTAGTCAGCATATCATCTGCGATGCCGTTTGCGATCTTACCGATCACATTGGCGGAAGCCGGGGCGATCAGGACCACATCAGCCTGTTTCGCCAGGGCCACATGCTCCACACTGTACTGGAAATTCCGGTCAAAGGTATCGATCAGACATTTATTCTCCGTCAATGTTTCAAAAGTCACCGGGTTGATAAACTGTGTGGCATTTTGTGTCATCAGCACATGGACACGGCACCCGGCTTTTTTCAGCATTCTGGCTACATTTGCCATTTTATACGCAGCAATGCTTCCGGTCACCGCCAGCACTGCAGTTTTTCCTGTCAGATCCATTTTTTAATCCTCCTGCTTTTTTTATACCATATTTTTTTGTTTTTTCAACCCTTGACTTGTCTATACGACTGCATTATCATAAACACAAAGCCTTCCCCTTGAGGGGAAGGTGGCCCGTAGGGCCGGATGAGGTGTCCTCAAAGGAAAGCTTTGAAAATCATTAAGGAGTTTTATTATGATCCTTGCGGTAGATATAGGTAATACAAATATAGTTCTGGGCGGTTTTGAAAAAGATAAGATCCTGTTTATCGAACGCCTATCCACAAATCCAGACTCCACGGCACTGGAATATACCGTCGTGATCAAAACCACTTTAGAATTAAACGGCCTGACTCATGCTTCTTTCGAAGGCGCTATTATCTCTTCCGTGGTCCCTTCCCTCACCCAGCCTTTGGAAAATGCGGTTTTCCGGGCCATCCAGAAACATCCGCTTATCATAGGTCCCGGACTTAAGACCGGCCTGAATATTAAACTGGATAACCCGGCCCAGCTGGGGTCTGACCGGGTGGCGGATGCCGTCGGAGCCATCAATAACTATCCCTGCCCCATCATCACTATCGATATGGGCACTGCCACCACTATTTCTGTGATCGACCAGTCAAAAAGCTTTTTGGGCGGCATGATCATTCCCGGTCTCCGGATGTCTGTGGAAGCTTTATCCCAGAGAGCTGCCCAGCTGCCCCGGATCGCTTTAGAAGCCCCAGACAAGGTTATCGGGCGGAACACAGTGGAATGTATGCAGAGCGGCATTATCTATTACACAGCGGCCGGCATCGATGGCGCCATAGATTTGATCGAAGAAGAACTGGGGCAGACCTGTACCGTGGTCTCCACCGGCGGCATGGCGAATTACATCGTCCCACACTGCCGGCATGAGATCATCATTGACGAACAGTTGTTGCTGAAAGGTCTTATGAGTATTTACTATAAAAACCGGTGACCTGGTTTTTATACTTCATAAAAGACGGCCAGGGGAGCCTTCTCCCTTGACCGTCTTTTTCATTACTCCAGCCATCTCAAAGACAGCTGATACTTACTTGACTGTTAATGTGGCAGCTTTTGTGTAGGTCGTCCCTTTGCCATTAGATACAGCGCACCGGTACTGATGACCGGAATGACTGGCTGCTGCAGTAAAGCTGAAGGTCGATGTCTTCGCACAGGCCATGGTGCTGTTTTTCCATGTATCTGTGGAAGAATTCCTGTACTGCCACCGATAGGTCAGATTCGTTCCTTTCGCTGCCACAGTCAGCTTTACCGTGGCTCCCTTTGATACTGTCGTATCTTTCGGCTGGGTGGTGATCTTCGGATTCACTGTGACCGTCACCGCATTGGAATTAGTATACCCGTACTTACTGGTCACTTTACAGTAGTACTGATGACCACTGTGGGATTCCTGGGCTGTAAAACTGAAAGCTGCTGTCTTTCCGCAGGCCATGGTACTGGCTTTCCAGCTGTCTGTCGAGGAATTCCGGTAATACCACTGATATTTAAGATTCGTTCCTGTGGCCGCCACCGTAAGTTTAGCTGTTCCTCCGATCACGACACCGGTGTTTTTCGGCTGCGTCGTAATCTTCGGATTTACTGTGACCGTTACTGTATTAGAATTCGTGGAGCCGTACTTACTGGTCACTTTACAGAAGTATTGATGACCGCTGTGGGATTCCTGGGCTGTAAAGCTGAAGACTGACGTCTTTCCGCAGGCCATGGTACTGGCCTTCCAGGAGTCTGTCGAGGAATTCCGGTAATACCACTGATACTTAAGGTCCGTCCCTTCGGCTGCCAGCGTAAGTTTAGCTGTCCCTCCGATCACGACCGAAGTGTTCTTCGGCTGTGTCGTGATCTTTGGGCCTACCGTCACCCACACCGTATATGTTGTGGCACTTCCGTATACATTGGATACCACACATTTATACTGATGGCCGTTGTGAGATTCCTGAGCTGTAAAACTGAATACGGATGTCTTTCCACAAGCCATGGTACTGGCTTTCCAGCTGTCTGAAGACGAATTCCTGTAATACCACTGGTATTTCAGATTACTTCCGGAGGCCGCCACCGTGAACTTCGCTGTACCTCCCACCGCCACCGTACAATCAGACGGCTGGGCTGTTATGGCCGGTGCCGATGTAGTAATAAGATCGACACCTTCGTCCACTTGGATCTCACCTATATCTATCATTACATAATGTCCATCAGAGCCACCTCGTTGACAGATCTCCTTCAAAAGCTTGCAACCGCTGATATTGATGGAGGTGAGGGTATTCCAATGAGCAAACAGATTGCACAGTGCCGGATGATAGGTGAGTTTCAGAGATGTCAACTTATTATATTGACATTCCAGGTTCTCCAGTTTTGCACAGGGACTCACATCCAGGGATGTCATAGCCGTATCGATACAGAATAAATATTCAAGCAGAGTGTTGTTTTTCAGGTTAAGACTGGAGATCTTCGTGGCGCTTATGTCTAATTCCAGCAGTTTTTTATTGGAAGAAATGTCCAGGCTGGTGATGTCATTCCCACCGCAGTTCAAACTAGTAAGCCCTGTATTCGCGGACACATTAAGGCTCGTCAGTTTGTTTCCGTAAGCGTACAGTTCTTCAAGTTTCTTGCAATTACTCACATTGATGTTTTTTACCTGGCATTCATTAAAATCAAGATAGACCAGCTCCGTGTGCTTGCTCACGTCCAAAGTGCTGATGTTATTATAGCCGCACTCAAGGTACACGAGCTTCAGGTTGTTGGAAATATTAAGACTCGTAATATCATTCTCACTGCATTCAAGATCGTTAAGCTCTGTATTATTAGTTACATTCAAGGCTGTGAGCTGATTTATTCTGCAGTCCAGAGTTTCCAGCTGTGTTAATTTCGATACATTCAGCGTAGTCAGCTGGTTATCGTAGCAATATAACACGGTAAGCTTCGTATTACTGCTGAGGTCGACTGTTTCTACTTTATTGCAGCCAAAATCCAGCCACTCCAGTGCAGTAAGATATTCGATGCCTTTTATACTGGTAATATTAAGATCATTGACATCTAATTCTGTAGCGTTCGCGATTTCAGCGGCACTCAGCACACCGTCTTCGTTCGTGTCAAAGCAGTCACTGATCACTTCCCGGAAGGCAGGGTTCGGAAAATTCGTACTGTTGATGGTCACCGAACCGGCTGCTTCAGCCTTTTTCGCAGGAAGACCTGCCAGGATGATGAGGGCTGCAAAACACATGAACACAGCCATCCATCTGAAGGAACACTTATTTTTTTGCATAATTGACCCCTTTCTTTCCAGCCCGGGATGTTTTTATCCCAGGGCAGGCAATATAAATAATATCCGTCCAAACGCTTATCTTATCTGCATTGTATCATAGGCTTCTTTCCTTATCAAGATGCCCTGACAGAAAAAAACCATGCTTTTATTTTCCCTTGAATAAGATGCTTTCTATCATCTTTTATGCAGATAACGATGTCTTGACACTGTCCTGGAAATAAGCGATAATGGCTTTAAAGAAGATCCCGAAACGGCCTTAATAAGAACACAGACCATGTGATCATAAAAGCAGGTTTTTTCAGGAATCGATAAATGTCAGAATATTATTATCAGGAGGAAGCTATGAATCTTTATGTCAATGCACAGGCTTACCGGGACGGGAACGGAACGAAAGAACGTCCCTTTAAGCACATCAATGATGCAGCGAAGATCGCC
>CACZSO010000007.1 GCA_902783795.1 uncultured Eubacteriales bacterium | reverse complement strand
CTGGATCAGATCCGCGAAGGCACCAGCCCCTACACCTTCATCGAGATCATGGGATGCCCCGGCGGCTGCATCAACGGCGGCGGCCAGCCCTATGTCCGTCCTCAGCTTCTTCCGAACGAAGATCTGGACATCTATGATACCTACATCCAGAAGAGAGCGAATGCTCTGTATTCCGAGGATGAGCGCCAGACTGTCCGTCAGTCTCACAATAATCCTCAGATCCAGCAGCTGTACAAAGAGTTCCTGGGCGAGCCTCTCTCTCATAAGGCGCATGAACTGCTTCACACCACTTATAATAAGAACCGGGTGCGCTTTAACTGATGGATTAACTGATCATCGTACTGATGCAGCCCCTTTACCGGGGCTGCATCTTTGTTTTTCTTAGACTATTATTCGGGAAATCGTTATCTTATGGAGAAATACATTTATATCGGCGCGGCCGGCGTGGTCGTTCTGTACATTTTATATAAATTGATCACTTCCAGAAGAAACCGCCGGATCCGGCTGTTAGCCAGGGTCAAGGCAGCCTTTGGGGCTGTGCCGGACAGAGAGTATACAGAAGAGGAACTGAAAAAGATCCGGATCTATTCAGATACCATCCGTTCGGAAGACGACTTTTACATAGACGATATCACCTGGAATGACCTGGACATGGATGCTATCTTTGCCGCCATGAACCAGACCTTTTCATCTTCCGGGGAAGAAGTGCTCTATGATATCTTAAGACGGCCGGTCTTTTCTTCAGCGGAACTGGAAGAAAGAGACAGAGTGATCCGTTTCTTTCAGACTCACGACAAAGAGCGGGAAGAGATCGCCATGGACTATGCGTCCATCGGCCGGACGAAGAAATACAGCCTGATCGAGTTCTTAAGCATGTTCCGGACACTTCAGCTGGCGCCGGACATTAAGTATATTCTCCATATGCTTCTGATACCGGCTTCCATCGTCATGGCTGTTATACAGCCCCTCACCGGCATCGTAGTGCTCATCGGCATGACCATCGTCAACCTGATCATGTATTACCGGTACAAAGGCGGCATAGAGCCCTATTATGTGTCGCTGCAGGCCATGGCTTATCTGGTGGACGCAGCTTCCCGCATCATGGAGCATGAAGAACCGGAGATCCGGGCTTATACCGAGCGGCTGAAAAAAGAAACAGCGCCGGTGCGTTCCATCTCCCGGAACATCAAGTGGCTGGGCAATGGCTCTATCGGGACTTCCACGGACCTGATCCAGGTGATCCTGGACTATTTCCGGATGATCACCCATGTGGACTTTCTGATCTTCAACCGGATGGTGAAGAGAGTGGTGAATAATGAAAGCCACATCCTGAATATCTTCCGGACCATGGGCTTTCTGGAAGCAATGTTAAGCATGGCTTCTTACCGTGCCTGCATTCCTTTCTATACCACCGGTGTTTTTTCAGAGGAGAAAGATGCGGCTTTGCATATTTCCGACGGTTATCATCCTTTGCTTCGTGAACCAGTGGCTAATTCCTTTACGGAAAAAGCCCCCATGCTGATCACTGGTTCCAATGCTTCCGGTAAGTCTACATTCCTGCGGATGACTGCCTTATGCGCCGTGATGGCCCAGACTGTCTGTACGGTGCATGCCCATGCTTATGAGGGCAGCTTCTACCGGATCTATTCGTCCATGGCTTTGCGGGACGATATCCAGTCCTCGGAATCTTATTTTATCGTGGAGATCCGCTCCATGAAGAGGATCATGGATGCGTCATCACAGCCGGGACCTAGGGTCCTGTGCTTTGTGGACGAAGTGCTTCGCGGCACGAATACGGTGGAACGTATCGCTGCTTCATCGCAGATCCTGAAGGAACTGGCTCATAAGAAAACCATGGTCTTTGCGGCCACCCATGACATCGAACTTACGGAACTTTTGAAAAACGAGTACGCGAATTATCACTTTACAGAAGAGATCGAGGACGGGGCCATTACCTTCTCCTATAAGCTGAAGGCCGGCCGTGCCACCTCCCGCAACGCCATCCGTCTGCTGGAAATGATGGGCTATGACAGTTCTGTCGTGGAGAAAGCTCAGGAAGAAGCAGAAGTGTTCGTTAATGAAGGCACCTGGAAACTGCTGTGATCCGCGTTTTTCTAAAAAACAGAAAATGATTGAACTTGCCCGGGACTTATGTTATATTTTAGTAAGGACTGGGCATGTTTATGCCTGAAAAACCTTGAACTAATCTATACTTAAGAGGAGGTAAGCTGATGAAAGGAATTATTCTGGCCGGAGGTTCCGGCACTCGCCTTTATCCGCTGACGAAGGTAACATCCAAACAGCTGCTGCCTATTTATGACAAACCCATGATCTATTATCCTCTGTCTGTCCTTATGCAGGCAGGGATCCGTGATATCCTGATCATTTCCACTCCGGACGATACCCCGCGTTTTGAAGCGCTTCTGGGAGACGGTGCGCATTTCGGTGTGAATCTGTCTTATGCCATCCAGCCTTCTCCGGACGGATTGGCCCAGGCCTTCATCATCGGCGCCGACTTTATAGGAGATGACTGCGCTGCCATGATCCTGGGCGATAATATCTTCCACGGCCATGGCTTAAAAGAGCGGGTCAGGGAAGCAGCCTCCCGGACAAAAGGAGCGACTGTCTTCGGCTATTATGTGGATGATCCGGAGCGGTTCGGCATCGTGGAATTTGATGAGAACGGGAAAGCGATCTCCATCGAAGAAAAGCCGGCTAAACCTAAGTCAAATTACTGCGTGACCGGCCTGTATTTCTATGATAACCGGGTGGTGGAATACGCGAAAAACCTGAAACCCTCAGCCCGTGGAGAGCTGGAGATCACGGATCTGAACCGGATCTATCTGGAGAACGGGGAGCTTTCCGTGGAACTGCTGGGTCAGGGCTTTACCTGGCTGGATACCGGGACTCATGAGTCCTTAGTGGATGCCACAAACTTTGTCAGGACCATCGAGACTCATCAGCACCGGAAGATCGCCTGCATCGAGGAAATCGCCTATGATAACGGCTGGATCAGCCGGGATCAGCTGACAGAGATCTATGAGATCTATAAGAAAAACCAGTACGGCGCTTATCTTAAGGATATTCTGGACGGAAAGTATATCGATAAATAATCGTCCTTTTCCATAAAGGAGAGGCCGGACCGGGAGCGGCACAGGCACGCTGTCCGGTTCGGCATCCTTTATCATATGTTATACGGAGACATAGCCATATGAAAATATTCGTTACAGGCGTAAACGGCCAGCTGGGCCACGATGTCGTAAACGAGCTTATCAAAAGGGGCCACCAGGCTGTAGGATCGGATATCACCGATGTATACGGCGGCATGCAGGATGGCTCTTTTGTTGTAAGCGCCCCTTATACAAAAATGGACATTACCGACCGGGAAACAGTGGAACGGGTCCTTAGTGAAGTACAGCCGGAAGCAGTGATCCACTGTGCGGCCTGGACAGCGGTAGACGCAGCAGAGGATGAAGAGAACCGGCCGAAGGTCTACGCCATCAATGTACTGGGCACAGAAAACATTGCCCGGTGTGTGAAGGCCTTAGATGCGAAGATGGTCTATCTTTCCACAGATTATGTCTTTAACGGACAGGGGGAAAAGCCCTGGGAACCGGACTGCAAGGATTACGAACCTTTAAGCGTCTACGGAGCCACAAAACTGCAAGGCGAGCTTCAGGTCATGGAATACCTGGAGAAATACTTCATCGTAAGGATCGCCTGGGTCTTTGGCGTAAACGGGAAGAATTTCGTGAAGACCATGCTGAATGTGGGAAAGACCCACGATACAGTGCGGGTGGTCATGGACCAGATCGGGACGCCCACTTATACCTTTGACCTGGCACGGCTTTTGTGTGACATGGTGGAGACAGAAAAATACGGTTATTACCATGCCACTAATGAGGGCGGTTTTATTTCCTGGTATGACTTTACGAAGGAGATCTACCGGCTGGCCGGGCTTGAGACCCAGGTCATCCCGGTGACCACAGAAGAGTATGGCCTTTCAAAAGCAGCGCGGCCCTTTAACTCCCGGCTGGACAAATCGAAACTTATTGAGAACGGGTTTGAGCCTCTCCCCACCTGGCAGGATGCCCTGAAGCGGTATCTTAAAGAGATCGGGGAATATCAGGCAGAGAACGAATAATAAAGATAAAAAACATGAAGAAATATGTGATCGGAATAGATTTTGGGACGCTTTCCGGAAGGGCCGTCATAGCGGATACATCAAATGGCGATGTCATAGCGGAAGCAGTCCGGACATATGAGCATGGTGTTCTGGAAGAGCGGCTTCCCTCAGGTAAGCCCCTGCCGGAACATTTTGCATTGGCCGATGTACATGATTATGAGGCGGTCTTATTCGAGACGGTTAAAGAAGCGGTCGGAAAAGCCGGGATAGAAAAAGAAGCAGTCATCGGAATAGGGATCGATGTGACATCCTCCACCTTCCTGCCGCTGACAGAAGAGCTGAAACCTTTACAGGATGAGCCGGCTTTTTCGGAAGAACCCCATGCTTATATGAAGCTCTGGAAACATCACGGAGCCCAGGAAGAAGCAGATCTTATCACGGCACTCATGAAGGACCGGAATGAGCCCTTTGCCCTTCGCTGCGGCGGTATCGTGAATGCGGAATGGATGCTTCCGAAACTTCTGGAGATCTGTCATAAAGCACCTGAAGTCTATGAAAAGACAGCTTGTTTTATCGAAGCCGGGGATTATCTGAATCTTCTGCTTACCGGAGAACTGACCCGTTCAGAAAGCCCCTGGGGCTATAAGATGATCCGGGAAGAAGGAGATCCGGACAGAAGAGGCTTTTATGAAGCCCTGGATCCTGGTTTTAAAGATGTAGAAGATAAATGCACAGGAAAACGGATCCCTCTGGGAAGTACAGCAGGGTATCTTACGGAAGAGGCAGCAGAAAAACTGGGCCTTTCAGCAGGTATTCCGGTGACGGCCGCCAATATTGACGCCCATGTATGCGTGCCGGCAGCCGGGATCAGAAAACCCGGAGAAATGCTGGCCATCATCGGCACCACCTGCTGTGCAGTGGTCTTAAGTGATAAAGCGCCCTTCGTGCCCGGGATCTCCGGGTGTGTGAAAAACGGAGCTCTGCCGGGGCTGTACGCTTATGAAGCCGGTCAGAGCGCGGTGGGAGATGCTTTTTCCTGGTTCGTTCAGAATTGTGTGCCTGGGAAATATTCAGAAGAAGCAAAAGAAAAAGGAATCTCTCTGCAGGACCTTCTGACACAGGCAGCTGCCAGGAAAAGACCCGGGGAGACCGGGCTTATGGCTCTGGACTGGTGGAATGGAAACCGGTCACATTTAGCGGATGCAGACCTTTCCGGCCTGATCTTAGGCATGACATTGACCACCCGGCCTGAAGATATATACCGGGCACTGCTGGAATCCATCGCTTATGGGTTAAGAGAGATCCGGGATAATTATGTGAGCCATGGGGTGGCCGTGGACCAGGTCATCGCCTGCGGCGGCATTCCGAAAAAGAATCCCCTGCTGATGCAGATCTACGCCGATGTCCTGAATTGCGAGATCAAGGTGGCGAAGTCTTTGCAGGCTTCCGCTTTAGGGTCAGCCATTTTTGCCTCTGTGGCAGCCGGCAGCGAACGGGGCGGCTACCATGATGTATATGAAGCGGCCGAGTCCATGGGTCATACGGAAGAGATGACGTATAAGCCTGTTCCTGAAAACGTCAGAGTTTATGAAGCTCTTTTCAGGGAATTCAAACATCTCCATGATTACTTCGGCACGGGAATAAATCCAGTGATGAAACACTTGAAAAAAATAAGGGAAGAGGCTTAGAACATGAGTGTGAAGATGAGAAGGTTCCTTTTGGGGACCGCGACTCTTCTCTGGATGATCCTTATTTTTTCCATGTCCTCCGGCACTTCCGAAGAATCGGCTGCCATGTCCGGCGGTCTTACAGACCTGGTCTTCCGGCTGTTCTTTAAGAACCTGCCTGTGGACGGGCCGGAAGCGGAGTATGTACTGAGGATGGAGCTGGAATTTTTTATAAGAAAAGCCGCGCATTTTACGGAATTCCTGATCCTGGGGGGACTCATGGTGAGCTTCCTTCTCCAGTTCAGACTGGGATTCTTCACCGCCGGGATCATAGCCTGGGCGGCAGCGGTCTTATATGCGGCAACGGATGAATTCCATCAGACGTATGTAGCCGGAAGGGCCGGCATGCAGTTCGATGTCCTGGTGGATGCCGCAGGCGCATTGTTCGGTGTCCTGATCTTTCTCGGGATCATAGCTGTGATCAGGCTTAGGATCCGGGAAAAAGCAGGGAAAGCATAGAGGAGCTTTAAAGTGCAGCTGAATTTATATGTCGTGGGCGATATACAGGAGAACTGTTATTTTGCCTGGGATGAAGAGACCGGGAAGACATTGATCATTGATCCGGGAGATGACCCGGATGTATTGATAGAGGCGGTCGAGACCGGAGGCCTTAAACCGGAAGCCATTTTGCTGACTCACGGACATTTTGACCATATCATGGCCGTAGGGGCGCTGAAGGAGAAATATAAGATCCCTGTGATCATAGGAGAGAGGGATGCTGAACTTGTGAGAGACCCTGTAAAAAGTATGGCAGGGCTGGGCAGCTTTCCAGTACAGTCAGTGGAACCGGACCGTCTGGTTAAAGACGGGGAGATCCTGGATCTGGTATTTCCGGTGGAAGTCATTGAGACGCCTGGCCATACCGAGGGCAGTGTCTGTTATTATATCCGGAAAGAAGGCGTGCTTTTTGCAGGAGATACACTGTTTAAAGCTTCTGTCGGCAGGACCTGGAAACCGGGAGACCATAACATCCTGATCAGAAGTATCCGGGATAAACTCCTGCCGCTGCCGGATGAGACCTTAGTACTGCCGGGGCATGGCTATCACACCGCCATCGGTCAGGAAAAGCAGATAAATCCATTTCTAAAGGAATGATGTAATGGCAAAAATAGGTGAGATCAAAGAAATGATCCGGGCGTTGGGTGCCTGGGATACTTTTAGAAAGAATCATCCGAAGTTTCCGGAATTTATCGAGGCGGCCCGGGAAGCCGGTGTCCAGGAAGGCACCATCCTGACTATTACGGTAGAGACACCGGAAGGAAAAAAGATTGAATCGAACCTGGAGGTAAAGGAGTCTGATATGGATTTCTTAAAGCTTACCAGATATTTGAACTAATATATGGAGATACAGGAAAAAGTAATACTGATAGCGGTGCAGACCCAGGAAATGACCAGGGCAGAAGCATCGCTGGATGAACTGGCGGAACTGTTAAGGACCGCCGGTGCTTCCGTCGCAGGCCGGGTGATCCAGAACAGGGAAAACATCCATCCGGGCACCTACATCGGAAGCGGTAAGATAGAAGAGGTGAAGGATCTTTTGGAGGAGACCGGCGCTACTGGCGTTGTCTGTGACGATGAATTATCACCGGCCCAGATGAAGAATCTGGAGGACCTTCTGGACACTAAGGTCATGGACAGGACGGTGGTGATCCTGGATATCTTTGCCGGCCGGGCTTCCACATCGGAAGGAAAGATCCAGGTGGAACTGGCCCAGCTTAGATACTCTCTTACCAGGCTTTCCGGCTATGGCCAGGCCATGTCACGTTTAGGCGGAGGCATCGGTACCCGGGGCCCTGGCGAGACGAAGCTGGAGACAGACCGTCGGCGGATCCGTTCCCGGATCACGACGCTCAAAAAAGAACTGAATGAGGTGGTGCGCCATCGCGAGATCACCCGGAGGAGCCGGACGGTGGCCCACATCCCTGTGGCTGCGATCGTAGGGTATACGAATGCGGGGAAATCCACCCTGCTGAACCGCCTGACGAATGCCGATGTATTGTCGGAAGATAAGCTGTTTGCGACCCTGGACCCTACCACCCGTACTTTGCGGCTGCCTTCGGGGCAGCAGGTGCTTCTGACAGATACCGTGGGTTTTATCAATAAACTGCCCCATCATCTGATCGATGCCTTCCGCTCTACATTGGAGGAAGCGAAGTATGCGGATGTGATCGTCCATGTGATGGATGCGTCGAATCCGGACCGGGACCACCAGGCAGAAGTCGTCTATCAGACTTTGAACGACCTGGGGATCCGTGAAAAGCCGGTCATCACATTGTTCAACAAGTGCGATCTTCCGGATCCGTGGCCCATCCACCGTGACAAACATGCGGTAAAGGTGGTCGACATATCGGCATTGACAGGAGATGGACTGGATGCGTTTCTGGAAGCCTTAAGCGAACAGCTGAGGGGTAAGAGACGGTATGTGGAAGCTGTCATCCCCTTTAAAGAAGGGGGCCTGATCACGGCCATCCATAAATATGGACAGATGAAAGAAGAAGAGTACCTGGCAGATGGTGTCCATATCAAGGCTTATGTGACGGAAGGACTGTATTACCGGATCCTGTCCGGGGCATTCCTGGGAGATAAGGAAAAAGAAAACCAAAATTATAATGTATATAACAGTAAGAAGCTGTTTTTGAAAGGAGATAACGATCATGCCTGACAACAGGGGAAATGAAACACCAGAAGAGAAGGCCTTAAGAGAGGCACTGGAAAACTTAAAAGAGCAGGGGCTTACCTCAGAGGATTTTGATCCGGAAGCAGCTGCAAATCAGCCCGCAGAAGACGCGTTTGCCGAATTCAGGGAAAGCCAGAACGACCTTTCCCACATCAAAAGGATCATCGGCATCGTCTCAGGAAAAGGCGGTGTGGGAAAAACATTGGTCACCTCCATGCTGGCAGCAGAAATGCAGCGCAGAGGCTTTGAGGCCGGTATTATGGATGCCGATGTGACCGGCCCTTCCATTCCAAAATCTTTCGGCATCGTAAATAAGGCCATGGGTGACGGTACTTATATCTTCCCGCAGGAATCTAAGACAGGCATCAAGATCATGTCCATGAACATGCTTCTGGAGAATGATTCTGATCCGGTCGTATGGCGCGGACCGGTCATTGCCGGGGCTGTGAAGCAGTTTTATACGGATGTGGCCTGGGGGGATGTGGATTATCTCTTCGTGGATATGCCTCCGGGAACCGGCGATGTGCCGCTGACAGTTTTCCAGTCTTTGCCGGTGGATGGCATCATCGTAGTGACATCGCCCCAGGAGCTGGTATCCATGATCGTGGAAAAGGCGGTCAGGATGGCAGAGATGATGAGCGTTCCGGTACTGGGCATCGTGGAGAACATGTCTTATTTCGAGTGCCCGGACTGCGGGAAACGCCATGCAGTTTTCGGTGATTCCCATATCGGTGAACTGGCAGAAAAATATAACATTTCCGCTGTTTCCAGGATACCGCTGGATATGAAGATCTCCCGGCTTTCCGACTCCGGCATGATCGAAGCGTATCCGGGAACTTGTGTCAAAGAAGTGGCTGACAGGATCGCTGCCATCAAATAAACAGGAAGTACGGTCATGAGCAAAGCCGATAAAAAGAAAAAGAAGAAAAAGAAAAAACCGACGGGATTCGTCGGGAAAAATGTCCGGCGGGTGAAGATCGGAACGAAAGCCTTTGGTGTTGGGAAAAAGTATGTTTATCCTGCCATCCTTTTAGCTTTTGCTGCTTTTGCCGCATGGATCGGCGTAACACCGAAATCAGATAATGATTTTTAAGGGAACACTGGACAGTTCCGCGTTTCCCTTAAAAAAGGGCCATGCTTTTGATGCATGGCCCTCATTTTATGTATTCAGTTTAAGTGCCTCAAAAAGACCTTCCATCAGCAGGGTCTCTTCAATGTGGACTTCATGCAGACAATAGGGACAGATCACATGGGCCAGGCCGCCGGTAGCGATCACCGTGTAGGTCTTGCCCGTTTCTTTTGTGATACGGTCCACCATGCCGTCCAGCATGGAAGCGGTCCCGTAGACGATGCCGGAGACCATGGCGTCTTTGGTATTTCTGGACATCAGCTGTCCCGGATGGTCAATGTCGATGTCCGGCAGGGCATCGGCTTTGGCGGACAGGGTCCTTAAGGATGTATTGACACCCGGGTAGATCATGACAGCTTTAAGGGCCGGTTCCTCTGACACTACGATGGTGACAGTGGCTGTTCCCAGGCTGAAGATGATGAACGGAGGCTCATATTTTCTTAAGGCTCCGGTGATATCGGAGAGCAGGTCATTTCCTACTTCTGATGGGACATCTACATGACTTTCGAAAGGAAGCCGGGAAGCGTAGCTGATGATGAAGGGTTCTTTCCCAGTGAGCTCTGAAAGCACATGGGCAAATACTATAGTAAGAGAGGCTACCACAGAAGAGAGGGCAGTCTTATCTATGGATGACACCGGGACCCTGCGCGCCTTGAGGATCTTCAGCATATCATTCAGATACTGTTTTTCCGAGCGGTTTTTATTCGTTTTCAGTCTGTCGAAAAACAAGGGTTCAGCAGAATCCTCTTCATGAAGTGAGATACAAATATTCGAATTCCCGATATCTACAGTAAGAATCAACAGGGGATACCTCCAGGATGTTTTCTTGAAAAAGCATAGCATTATCCGTATGCAAAGTCAAGGAAACAGAAGAAAAACCTAGGTGGAGATCTCTCACGCGAAGAAGGCGGAAGCTTGGGTGGACATGCTGGTCCGTGCTGTCAGGAGCGGAAAAACATGACGTGTCAGGATCCTGCCTTTGCCGGTATTCTACCTTTGCGGATAAGATCCCGGCACATAAAACGGTAAATAAAGATCATTAAGGAAAGATACATTGACCGAAGAAGCAGAATCATTTATAATAACAGACAGAAAAGATAAATGGTTCAAATATATAAGGAGGATAGTATTATGGACAGAATCATCCTGGGTGTAGCCCCTACCAGGCGCAGCATTTTCAGTGCACCTGATGCTGTGAAATATGCGGGGCTTACGCTGGAGCGTTTAAAAGAGCTTGGCATAGAGTTCGTGGGCATAGAAGATATCAATGAAGAAGGCCTTTTGTATGATGATGCTGACATCGAGAAAGTGTATGCTAAATTCGTGCATGCCGGCGTCAGCGGATTATTCCTTCCTCATTGTAATTTCGGTACAGAGTATGTCTGTGCCAGACTGGCAAAAAAACTGAATGTGCCGGTGCTTTTATGGGGCCCCCGCGATGAGCGGCCGGAGCCTGACGGCATGCGTTTAAGAGATTCCCAGTGCGGCCTGTTTGCGACCGGCAAGGTACTTCGCCGCTTCCGGGTGCCGTTTACCTATCTTACCAACTGCCGTCTTACAGACCCTGAATTTGAAAAGGGCGTGAAGCAGTTCCTGCGTGTCTGCAATGTGGTCAAAGTCATGAGAAATACCCGGATCCTGCAGATCGGTCCCCGGCCCTTTGATTTCTGGTCCACCATGTGCAATGAAGGAGAACTGCTGGAGAAATTCAATGTCCAGCTGTCCCCCATTCCCCTGCCGGAACTGTATGCAGAAATGGCGAAAGCCAAAGAAGAGGGCAGTGAGGTCGATGAGGTGGTATCCTACTGCGAAGGCTGCATGACCATCAATGTAACGAAAGAACAGCTGAAGAACGTGGCAGCCCTTAAAGTGGCCATGTCGAACCTGGTGAAGAAATATGGCTGCAATGCGGCGGCTATCCAGTGCTGGAATGCGCTGCAGGACGGTATCGGCATCATGCCCTGCGCGGCAAATTCGCTGCTTAACGAAGAGGGCATCCCGGTGGTCTGCGAAACAGATATCCACGGCGCCATTACCGCTGTCATGGCGGAAGCCGCCGGCATGGGCGAGACCCGCACCTTCTTCGCTGACTGGACGGTGCGCCATCCGGACAATGAGAATGGCGAACTTCTGCAGCACTGCGGTCCCTGGCCCATCAGCGTGGCCCGGGAAAAACCCGCCATCGATGTACCGGTAGCCTTTGATTATCCTGGTTCTGTCATGGCTGAAGCGAAACATGGGGACATGACGCTTTGCCGGTTTGACGGGGATGAAGGCGAGTACAGCCTGCTCTTGGGTCATGCGAAAGGCATAGACGGTCCCTATACAAAGGGTACTTATGTCTGGGTCGAAGTGGAAGATCTGAAGAAACTGGAGTATAAGGTGGTGACAGGCCCCTACATCCATCATTGCGTGGGCATCCACCAGGATGTGGTGCCGGTACTGTATGAAGCCTGTAAATACCTGGGGATCAGACCGGACCTCTATGATTCATCGGAAGAAGAAGTAGAACGGCAGATCTACGCGCCGGTGTGAGAGAGGACACTTCATCCGGCCCTTTGGGCCACCTTCCCCTCAAGGGGAAGGCACTCATCCATCAGCCCCTTATCCCAAGGCTTCCCCTTGAGGGGAAGCTGTCACCGAAGGTGACTGATGAGGTGTAAAAAATAAAAGAGGAAAAAATATGAGTATAAATCTTAAAGCGTTAGCGTATGAGATCCGGGAGGGTGCCCTGGATATCATTTTCAGCGGGAAGACCGGGCACATCGGCGGGGATTTCTCTGAAGCAGAGATCCTGACGGTCCTT
>CACZSO010000006.1 GCA_902783795.1 uncultured Eubacteriales bacterium | reverse complement strand
TCGCCCAACAATCCCATGAAGGGATCGGTGGTACCTGCTGTAGAGATACTGATGAGCGACCTCCTGGGGATACAGCAGCTGTCCATAGCGATGCGGCGCAGCCCCGATCTTCTGGAGGCATTTATTGAGCGCTGGGAAAAAGAGCGTATGGAGCCGATCTATGAGAAGATCAGAAATTCAAAGGGACCCGACTACAAGTACTGCTTTGACTCATCGATACTGGTTCTCGCTCACAACATTATGAATACAAAGCAGTTCGAACGCTTCTACTGGCCGTATCTTAAAAAACTTCTGGATACCTACGCTGAAAAAGGAATGAATATCAGACTGTTCACTGAAGGAAGCATTCTCCGTTTCGCAGATTATTTCAAAGACTACCCCAAAGGCCTTCTGACCTTCCATCTTGAGCAGGACGATCCTTTCGAGTTCCGTGAAGCGCTGCCGAATGTAGCAATAATGGGCGGAATGACGACCGATCTTCTTTCCAACGGTACTCAGGAAGAATGCGTTTCCTACGCCAGGCGTCTGTGTGATGAACTGGGAAAAGACGGAGGATTCATATTCAGTGAGAACAAGATGCTGTCCTACCGCAACGATGCCAAGGCTGAAAACATGAAAGCCGTCTGCGATTTCGTGGATTCGTACAGACTGTAATAAGGAGCTCAGACATGAAAAAAAACTATACAAGCTATCCTGAAGGGTATAATCGCTTGGTAAAGGATATAATCCCGTTCTATATGCGTCCCGTTAAAGACATGATCATGAGACTGCTTCTCACCATACTGACCGATGGCTGAATCAGACTCAGACCATTGTATATACAGAACTATTAAGCCAGACCATTTCCCAGATATTTGAGGTGTTCACTTGAAGATCGCGATTATAACCGGGGGAGGCGGAGGACTCGGCTCCGCATTCCTGACGGCTATCCGGAACCGTTACCCCGGGCTGGACGAATACTGGATCATCGATATCCAGAAAGAGAAACTGGAAGAAGCTTCCAAAGCGGACCGCAGGATCAGACCTGTTGTCATGAACCTCTCTGACCCTGAGTCTTTTGGGTTTCTCAACGACCTGCTGGAGAACAGCAGCGCCGACATACGGATACTGATCAATAACGCCGGTGTCGAAACTGTCGCGCCATTTGAAAAAGCTCCGGAGAAGTCACTCGTAAATACCGTAAGGGTCAATTCCGAAGCAGTAATGCATATCGACAAGGTCTGCATACCATTTATGCACGAAGGCAGTTTCATAATTCACACAGCATCGATCTATGCCTTCTCCCCGGTACCCGGCGATGCCGTGTATGCCGCATCGAAGGCATTTGTCCGGTCCCTTTCGCTGGCTCTGCATGAAGAACTGAGGGAAAAAGGGATCAATGCAATGACGCTGAATCCCGGGGGCATGAAGACTTCGATGGACAGGAGCGACCTCCGCAGAAAGGGCTTCTCCATGCCGTATCTGAATATGGATGAAGTCGCGAAAGGAGCGCTTGCGAAGGCAGAAAAAGGCAA
Organism: uncultured Eubacteriales bacterium; assembly: GCA_902783795.1. GTDB lineage: Bacteria > Bacillota > Clostridia > Lachnospirales > Lachnospiraceae > UBA1267. The sequence goes on along the minus strand of CACZSO010000006.1, from coordinate 2,218 downwards.
AGCATCATATACTCCCAGTATCTATTACCGTTTATACTCCCTGTTCTGCAAGCTCCTGCCGCACACTCTTACAGCAAGAACACTGGGCAGAAACTATAAGTAACGGCCGGTATCTAAATCATAAAAAGACCGCATCTCCTGCCGGAAATGCGGTCTCTTTTCGTAATGCGCTGCTTCAGATCACTGATACGTTCTTTTCAAAGTCGAAGGTATGGGGTTCCTTTGTCGCTTCGGGATATCCCACAGCGATCGCCACCTCATATCTGTATCCCTCCGGGAACGCTAGTTTCTTTGCGTACTCTTCCTTTTTCTCTCCGTTAAGGACTCCTTCCATGCATCCAAGGATAACGCTGCCGAGACCAAGCGCTTCCGCCGCAAGATGGATGTTCTCAACAGCGATACCGGCATCCACCGGGCTCCATTTGAAGCTCTCGTCACCGGACAGGTAGATCGTTACGGGAGCATTGTAGAAGAAAGAATTCTGCGCGTTAGGATTGAGATCAGTCTGGATCTCGGCCTGAACGGGATTGTCCTTCCCTACTACAGTAAAATGGATCTCCTGCTTGTTGGCTGCCGTAGGGGCCTTCAGGCCGGCTTCGACCAGTGTCTTGCAGACATCCTCAGGCAGAGGCTTGTCGCTGTAGCTTCGAACCGAATTCCTTTTGTCGATTACATTCAAAAAATCACTCATTTCTATATACCTCCTGAATCCAATATACACCCTTTGTCCATATCTGCGAAATATCACGCCGTCCTCTGTTTCCCTTTTTCTACGGTATCAGCCGGTCTATCAGGCAGTCTATCCTTTCAGACAACGGCTCCGCGACCCTCATCCACAGCTTTTCCGCTGTCTGCTGTCTGATCAGTTCCAGAACACCGCAGATGCAGAATATGGCCAGAATGATGCCCGCGGAGAAAAGCAGGAACCACGGGCTCTCCTGCATGGTGTTGGCTCTGACTATATTGTTCCACACATATCTTCTGATCTGCCAGTTATCGTGAATAAGATATATGCCGAAAGTGAGAGAAGAGATCAGATTGATGATTCGGTTACTGCCGATATTGAGTTCCTTGAACCCCATGAAAAGAAAGAGGGACAGAAGCAGGATCAGCACATGATTCTGGTTGTTGAAAAGATAATCAAGAAGCTTGAGTTTTCCCATTGCCTTAATGCCCCAGATATCCACTGCCGTGATGATCGCCATACATACCGCCCAGATACCAGCGGCACATAGAAACCAGAAAGCCGCTTTGCGGCGCGGTTCCTCATGATACAGCCTCAGATACGCTCCAAGACAGTAAAGGAACAGGAAGAATGCCAGATCACTGCCCTCGAAATCCGTCACTATCATTCCCGGTATCCATCCGATCGTAGGGATCAGGCACCAGAAAATGCCCGTCATCACCAGCATCCTGCGAAATCTCGTTCTGGAGAGAGAGAGCAGCATCCCGTTAAAATAGGGTGACAGCAGATACATCACCATGTACGTGGATATGAACCATTGTACGCCGGATGAGAGGAAAAACAGTTTTCCTTCGAATGAGTCCTGTACCATTCCTCCGAACCCGCCGATCTTCTTATGGAACACCAGCCAGATCCCCATTATCCAGAAAAAGCACTGTCCCCAGAGCTGCAGTACTTTGGAGCTCCTGATCCCTTTCGAGCGTATCAGGAAATAGCCCGATACCATCACGAAAAGGTTTACTCCGGTCTTTCCGTCCAGAAGCATAGACTGATACAGCAACCTGTTGAATGACAGGGTTCCGCTTGAATGTCTGAAATTGCTGAACAGTGCGTAATGATACGTGATGATCAGCAGCATTGCAAAGATCCGCATCAGTTCGAAGTTCGAACTTCTGTTTTTTCTGTCCATTACAGATCCTCCATCACCTTTATCGTCTGAAAGAAATATATATCTGCAGGAGCTATCCTGTAAACGCCTCTGTGCGGAATTCGGAACGCTGAACAAACAGACCGGCTCTGAAGAACCGGTCATTCTCCCCGGACCGGCGCAGCGACCGATCCGCGGCAACGCGTTTCGTCCACTTTCACTAATATTTTACATATCATATCTCATATTTATATTGAGAACGGCTTCTTAAATCTGTAATATAAGGTTGATATGCAAAAATAGTATTCTGCCATTGTTTTTCTGTATTCATTTCTTGCATATATGCTCAATGGAAGGATCTCATGACGGTCTGCCACGCCGTATAT
>CACZSO010000005.1 GCA_902783795.1 uncultured Eubacteriales bacterium | reverse complement strand
TCCTAATAGCGATAGGAATAGAGATATTTATTACAGGGATAATCTAAGGCTTCCCCTCTGGGAAAGACACCTCATCCGTCACGGCTTTGCCGTGCCACCTTCCCCTCAAGGGGAAGGCTTAGGAGTGTTATTATGATTTATACGATTACCTTAAATCCTGGGCTGGATTATATCTGCGGACTGCAGGGGCTGGTCCTGGGAAGAACCAACAGGACTGTGACGGAACAGTTCAAACCCGGCGGGAAGGGCATTAATGTGGCCATCGTTTTAAACCGCCTAGGAGAAAAAAGCACAGCTATCGGGTTCACCGGGGGCATCATCGGTGAGAAACTGAAGGCAGTCATCCGCGGCTATGGAACGGACTGCGAGTTCATCGACGTGCCGGGGCAGGAGACCCGCATCAATGTGAAGCTGTACACCGATGAAGTGACAGAGGTGAACGGGGCGGGGATCGCTTTCACGGAGAAAGAAAAAAACCAGCTGATCCAGCGTATCCGGACCATGCAGCCGGAGGATCTTCTGGTGCTGTCCGGGACATTGCCGAAAGGCGCGGATACGGGGCTTTACCGTGATCTTATGAGCGTATCCCCCTGTCCGGTGGTGCTGGATACTTATGGCGAAGCACTGTTAAAAGCCCTGCCGGAAAGGCCGTTTTTCATCAAGCCGAATGAAGAAGAGATCGCGGAACTCGCGGGATTTTCTCAGACCACAGCTTTGAACAGAGAAGAAATAGAACTTTGCGTCAGGGATCTGCAGAAGAAAGGCGCCAGGAATATCCTGGTATCCCGGGGAAAAGAAAACGCCTTCCTTTTAACGGAGGACGGACGTTTCTTTGAGGCGGAAACTCCCAGGACCCCGGAAGGCGCTGTGATCTATCCCATTGGTGCCGGAGACTCCCTGGTGGCAGGCTTCATTTACGCTTCCCGTCATTTTGAAGATCCGGAAGACTGGCTCAAATACGCTTTATCTTCGGGAACATCCAGTGTTTTATGTCCTTTCCTGGCTGAAAAAGAAAAGACAGAGGAACTCTTTAAGACCGTGAGGTAAAAACTGTGAAACCCTATGACAGCAGATCCAAAAAGATCCTGATCACTGTGTTATGCCTGGTTTCGGGCAATGCGCTTCTGGCGTTTCTTGTGGAAGCCTTCATTATTCCCCATGACATCATCATGGGCGGCACGACCGGCATCGGCATCGTCCTGAATAAACTTTGGCCGGCTCTGGATGTATCATTTTACGTATTAGTCATGAACCTGATCCTTCTGTTCCTGGGCCTTCTGGTGCTGGGAAAGAAGTTTTTTATCACCACCATCGCAAGCTCGGTCCTGTATCCCGTGATGATCGGCGTGTTTGAACGTATCCCCGGGATCCATTCCCTGACGAACGATGCACTTTTAGCGGCTGTCTTTGCGGGCTGTCTCATGGGGATAGCCCTGGGGGTGGTCATGCGGGTAGGTTCCTCCACCGGCGGCATGGATGTTTTAAACCTGATGATGAACAAGTGGACTCATCAGCCGGTGGCGCTGTTTGTATGGCTGACTGATATCGTAGTGGTAGGCGGCCAGGCCCTGTTCTCTTCTTCGGAAAGCATCCTGTTAGGTATCCTGGTCCTGGTCCTGGAAACGATCATTCTGGATAAGGCCATGATCCTGGGAAAATCGCAGATCCAGATCTTCGTGATCTCCGAGCGATATGAAAAGATCCGGGAAGTACTGCTGAAGGATCTGGAAGCCGGCGTGACCATGACCATGATCGAGACAGGGAATTTAAGAAAGCCCGGAAAAGGCGTGCTTTGCGTGATCCCGAACAGGAAGCTCTATATGGCTACGGAGTTGATCCACGGGATAGATCCCGGGGCTTTTGTGACCATTTCACAGGTCAATGAAGTGCGTGGCCGGGGCTTTACCACAGAACGAAAAGTCGTAAGACCGGAGGGTGATGTGGATTAAAGTCATATCAGGACACCTCATCCGTCTGCCTTTCAGGCAGACACCTTCCCCTCACAGGGGAAGGCATCATGCGAAACCGTATACGACAATCAAGTATTTATATGAGTCGATCCTATACAGAATATAAAAAAAGACAGGCTGCGAAAAAGAGGCGTGAAAAAAAGCGGAAAGAAGCTTTTTTAAACGCCTCTGTACTGAAAAGTATCCCGGATGATTATATTGACCTGTTTCCTGAAGCAAGAGAATTAGAACGTCATTTTGTGCTGCACATCGGCCCCACAAATTCAGGGAAGACCCATGATGCCATGGAAGCCTTGAAACACGCGGGTTCCGGCATCTATTTAGGACCCTTAAGGCTTTTAGCCTATGAGCAGTATGACAGCCTGAATAGAGAGGGTTATCCTTGTGACCTGGTCACGGGAGAAGAGCGGTATGAGATCCCGGGGGCGAATTTCCAGGCCTCCACCATTGAGATGCTGGATCTTAACCGGGAATATGAAGCCGTAGTCATCGATGAAGCCCAGATGCTTGCTGATAAGGATCGGGGCGGTTCGTGGACTGCGGCTGTTTTAGGTGCTGTTTCTCCTCTGATCCATGTCTGCGCGGCCCTGGAAGCGGAGGACATCCTGATTCGTATGATCACGGAATGCCACGATACCTA
>CACZSO010000004.1 GCA_902783795.1 uncultured Eubacteriales bacterium | reverse complement strand
TCTATCTTTTTCGAGATATGCTTTGTTCGGATGGAGCACCAGAGGGAAGAGAAGCAGTAAGGATGCTCCGAGTGCCATCATGATCCAAAGGATCGTATGATAGGATCGTATAAAGACACAGGAAAGTCCCAGGCACAGGCCGATCACCATGGTAAGTAGGCATTTAAGATGGGTATCCGCATGGTATCCGCCGCCCAGGGACTGGAAAGTGTAGAATAATAAGATGATGATCACAGCGGCCCAAAACTGCCGCAAAATGAGCCCGATGAGTAAAAGAACAGCAGTGGACCAGACAGTGTAGAACATAATATCGAATCCATAAAGGTAGATATCCCTGTCTTCCGGGTCGATATAGCCTTTTCGTATCAGGAAGTCCGTCAGATGTGCGATCATTTTCATACCTTTTCTCTAAAAAGCGAATCCGTCTCTTCTTCATCTCTGGGCGGGATCAGGACCAGCACCTGGTAAAGGTCTTTCGACAGGACAATATTAAACTGACCGCCGGCATCATGAGCGATCCTTTCCATGATCGAAATGCCCAACCCATGATAGGGTTCGGCTTTTCGGCTCAGGAAGGACCGCTTTTCTGTTTTCGGAGGAATACCTAAAAGTGGGTTCTCACAAATGATGCTAAGCCCGGCAAGACTATAGGCGAACTGAAGATAGATATATCTATCCCCCGGCCGGTCCTTACGGTCGTTGAGTGCTTCCACAGCATTATCCAGAAGGTTCGAGACCAGGGAACACAGAGCGTAATCTTCTATATTCATCCCTCCGGTATAATGCAGATCATGGCCGCGGAATTCTATGCCGCTGTTCTGGATCTTTTTGAGTTTCACGGAAAGAACGGAATCCAGCGCGCGGTTTCCGGAACTGTAGAGGGGCAGGACCTGTTCTTCCAGTTCATCCATGTATACCGGTTCCTTCGCCAGGTCTCCGGTCTCTACCATCTTCCGGATATCATTGACGTATGAACGCATATCATGGCGAAGTTTCAGCATGGAATCATAGACCTGCTGGAGATCTTCGGAACGGCTCTGCGTCTCTTTCAGCATCTGTTCCTGGAAGAGATAAGTCTGCTTTTCCTGTTCGTAGCGGATGATCAGCCGGTTCATGATCACTGTGGTGACACCGATGGCGAAAGATATGAAACTGCCGATGAAAAGCCAGTGTAAGGGAAGATCATAAGCAAGCTGTATTTTGAAAAACACATCGATCAAAAAGATGCAGAGGATATTGGTGGCCAGGAGAAGAAAAGACGGCCGCATATTAGGTGTTTTCTCCGGGAAAAGCCTGATGATCAGGAAGAGGCTCAGGTATAACAGCAAGTTGCTGCTCAAGGTAAACAAAAGCCTCGGCAGGCCGGATGAAAGGATACGGTCGGTATCTGCCCCTGTCAGCAGACTGAAAAGCTGGTAATAGATCCCGACAATACTCCCTGCGGCTATGATTAGTACCAGATCCCAGAACAGCTTCTGCCAGATGGAATCTTTAAAAAAGACCAGGGAATAGACAATGATAAACACAAAGATCCAGGTATCCCATGTTAAGTTATCAAACAGAAGAAAAGAAGACAAGGCGGCTGCTGTCAGCAGGCTGCAGATAATATAAGGTAAGAGAGAATCACATTTTCTCATCAGCATCTTTGTAATAAACCAGGTAAAGAGAAAACCCTGAAAGATATTGATCAGTAATTCATAGATCGTCCAAAACATGATCACTGTATTCCTTTATAATGTTCTATAACTGCAGTAAAAAACGCATCTTTTTCTCTCCTGCTGACCGGAACCTTCGAACCGTCACGCAAAGTCGCCTGCTGGGGAGTATATGCTTTTATATGGTTCATGTTGATGATATGACTCTGATGACATCGGACAAAATCCTGATTCAGCATTTTTTCAACAATGTCGGAAAAAGAAATGACGTTAAGCGAAATCTCAAAATAATCACCTGTTGTCAGGAATACCCTGGCCAGATGCTTCGATGTATAAGCCTGAATACGGAGGATCCTGTCATATTCGATGATTATCTGTCTGTCAAATCCTGGAAAAACCACGGAATGGGCGGGATCGGTCAGAGCAGATTCATATGTATGATCAAGTGCCTCCCAGATTTTTTCCTGCTTAAGAGGCTTGAGCATGTATCTGAAGGCAGAGATCTCGAAAGCATTTTCAAAATATTCACGGCTGGCGGTTGTAAAAATAATTCGCGCTGCAGAATTATACTTACGTATCGCTTCTGCAGTTTTCAAACCGGCGCTGATATCATCGGGAGTCATAATATCCAGGAAAAAGACATCCCATTGATAGAAGTCCGGTAAGGAAAAACGCAGATCACTGCTTTTTGTAAATGTCTTGACGATGATATCGGGATATTGTCTGCTTTGACTCCATGAGGTAACCATTTGGTGTAATTCATGGAGTTCTTTTTGATTATCATCAAAAGCTACGATCTTCATAGGTAGTAATTCTGTTCGTTAATGGTGATCAGTTGTTTTTATTTTCAACGAGTTGTTTTGTGAAAACGGCAGATTCAGGTCATACTGAGCAGATATAGTAATTATATCATTCTCAATATCGGTTTTCCATGTCAAATTTGCGTCATTTCGACCGAATTTGCGAGATTCAACACAAAATGGAATTTATATGCTACACTGCAGGCACAAGACTTAGAAAGGAGGATGCTGGAATGGAAAAGATGAACAAGTCTCGTAAAGAAGTGGTCGTGACTTTCCTGAAAAATGTTAAAGAAACTGCGGTCAGGAATGCAGGAATGGCCAGTTACAAAGGAAGCTTTGAAGCAAAAGTTCCCGAGAAGCTGAAAGAGAGGAAGTAAATGAATAAAGAATCGAAAAATATGCATTTTTCGGGGGAGGGGGTAGAGATCAAATACGCTGAAGTCCGTTTAGGGATCCTCCTAACGGGAACAATGCTTATGATGACGATATTGTATGAAATACTAAAGGTTCTATAGAGAATCCTTATATTAGATAATCATACAAAAGATATGGACAGAACCCCTGCATTCGGTGGACATTTTGTGACAAACAGCAGATGTTATGGTAAAGTCGATTTAACAAATAAGAGACTGATATACGTACACTTTCAGATGGAAGCAGGAGAAGAAGCCGAGAGGTTATTCTTAACTGCCCCCGTTTGAGGAAGGACGTTATCTTAAGGAGGTTAGTCCGTTGAACATGTAAAATGAAATATGAGTTCTTGCTTTTGGAGAACAAAAGAATACAGTCATGAGTCAATGAATATGATTAAAGTAGGAGGTAAAAATGAAAAGTAGAAAAAAGAGAAGGAGGCTGACAACCCTTCTGGCTGCGGTGATCATGTCAGTGAGCATGATGGCAGTTCCATTGGCAGTTCATGCTTATGTGGTTGATGTGGTGGCAGTGTTCGGTTTTAATATGACTCTGTACAGTGTCGATAATGGATATAACTCTACACCACAGTTAAAAAATGCCGGGTATCCCTTGTTCTGGGTAAACTATCAAACCTGTACTTACGGATCGGGCTATCCTGTAAACTTTCTGGTTATCGGGGCCGCAGACGAGCAGATATCACACAATGTAATCATTAACAGCGTGAATCAAACCGGACATGCAGAGTACTATGCTTCAAACCATATGGGAAATGTAAGGCTTCGCGCAAATACAGGATCTCCTCAGGCTCCGGCTGGTTATACTATTGGCGGTATGTGGGCTCCTAACGCGTATTACTACGTTATCCCATAATTATGGCGGAGGCACTGTGTGAATCATGTCTAAAAAGCTCTTTTCCATGGAATTATACAGGGCTTTTTCCTCAAAGCGGTTCTGGATCATTACTGCACTGATATATCTGACTATGCTGGCAAGCATTTCAGAGTTTATCAGTGCAGCGATGGTCTATGGGACAGGCGGAACCGGGATCCTGGATAAGCTCATGGAGATCCTGATATTTGACCGCTTTAAAGCTTTGATGATCCTGTTCCTGTCCGGTGTCGTATCTTATACGGTGAGTGATGATCTGACCTCGCATTTTATCAGGACGATGTTTGAGAAAGTCACGGTTTCAGAGTATGTAACTGTAAAGATAACAGTAAACATGATCACCGTTACTACAGCCCTGCTGATTGCTTTTTTCCTGTTTTTCGCTTTCGGGAGGATCGTGCTCGGCATGCCTGCCTTTAATGTATATAATGCAGGAGCGGATAACTTCGGTTATTATGCGACCGTACTTAAACTTGTCCCCTGGCTGTATATCCCCCTGTCCGCAATCCTGTTCGGTTTATTCGGTACTGCCATGACTACGTTCGGGATGGCGGTCTCTGTTCTGTATCCGGGAAGATATCTGGCATATGCCTTTCCTTTTGGACTGTTTTATCTGCTGCATTCACTCAGCGCCTACTACCGGGGGCCATTATGTTTCTGGTATATCTGTTCGGGGGTCCAGGTCCTTAAGGTTAACGGGTTCATACCGAACTATATGTACGGGACAGGCGTATTTCTTTGTCTCATAGCAGCCGGCGGCTTCCTGCTGTATCTCAGCTTGCGTAGGAGGTTTAAGAATGGGAACATTTAAAGTGGCTTTCGGCCTTGTCAGGGCGAATTTTACCAAATGGAAACGGAATGCCAGGATCATCACCGTATTCTTCCTGCTTCTGGTACTCCTGGTATACTGCTTCAGCGGGATCCCGGCGTATCTTAAGGAAAATGACCTGACCTGTACGCCTTATCTCATGCCATTCGCCTTCTCTACCGGCTTTAACAGCAACGGAACATTTAAGGTGCTGTTCTTTTTTATAACGATCCTTTTTTACAGTAAAGCGCCTTTTCTGGATGAACAGTCCGTCTTTATGATCCTGAGGACGGGAAGGAAGAAGTGGATGCTGGGAGAGATCCTCTATATCCTGGTAACAGCTTTTATTCTGACGGCGATCCTATGGATCGTGTTCTTTATATTGACGCTCCCGGGAGCGGAGAAGGATCCGCATGAGTGGGGGAGCCTGGTCTACCGGGTCCTTTCAAAGGGAAGCTTACAGAGCGACCAGGCGATATTAAGGGGCTGTTATGTGATCCCCGGCTTTGTGGTTTATGCGGACCCTCTGGCGTCTTCTTTAGTGACCACGGTCTTTGTGTTCCTGGACCTGGTGATCCTGGGGCTGACGGTCCATGCGGGAAACATCTGGTTTCCGCGGAAGAGCCTGGGGATCGCTATGGCAGTGATCCTGGTACTCATTGACCCGGTGATAGAAGCGCTCACGGGAAAGCCCATGAAGTTCCTACAGGTCTTTTCACCCATGAGCTGGTGTGGCCTGAACCTGTACCCGTCCGTAAAAGGCTCGGGGATACTGTCGGTGAATCTTACGACAGTCCTGTTTGTGCTGTGGATAGGCATGCTGCTGTTTCTCATCGCATATAAAACAAAGCACATGGATATCATGGTATATGATGCGGAATAAAAAAGGAGAGGGAAAGATGAAAAAACCAAAGATCATAATGATAACCCTGCTCATCCTGGCGATGGTCTGCTTTACGGTATGTTCCTGCGGAGGAGATGTCTTTGTAAGGACAGAAACAGAAAAAGAAAGCACTTCTTCAAAAGAGAAGGACACAACCTCAGAAGCAGAAACCACAAAAGAACCAGGAAGTTCTACAGCCAAGGAAAGCACTAATGAAGGAAGCGTGACAGAGGAACAAAGTACAGTGCCCGAAGATGAGTCAGAGAGCAGCACGGAAGAACCTGAAACCAGTACGGAACCGACGGAGCCTGACGACGGAAAGACTTATATCTATCACGCGGAGATGATCGGATATGACATGGAAAGCATGGCACGGTATCTTCTGGGGGAGGATTATACCTACAGGGAAGAGAACGATCCAATAGCAGGAGTAACAATAAAGTTTTATGAACGACTTAAGGATATAAGATTGTACGGGTTTGACTGCCTTCTACGTTACGAGGCCATGGGCAACTTATACCCGAATCCTTCTAGCTTTGCCGGACATGAATCGATCAGCTACCAGAAGGTGCATCTGTCCTGTCTTTTCCCGGAAGACCCCGAAACGAAGGAAGGCTTTTCTGAAGCATCAGAAAGCTGTGACACAGCCGCCGAAATGCTGCAGGTCCCTTACTCTGTAAAAGAGGTATATTATATTGACTATGATTTTCTTGTGGATAGTTCCCAGGTTTTCGGAGGCGGAGGTCCTGCCTGGTGGGAAGAGACTATAGACAAGCCCATCGACGAAAGAATGGAAGGCGCCTATTGGAACGAAGATGAGGGAGCGTTCCTGTTTATCTATCGGATGGAGAATACAGATGGTGTCAGGACGGGTACGTATTACAACGAGAACCTTTTGATCATACTTTATAGTCCCAAGTATGGGATCATGCAGATGGACTGCCCGAGAAAGTACAGGATCACCGGTAAAGAGGAAACAGAGGTCAAAGATATTTCTCTTATTAAGGAGGAGTTCACCGTCTGGCTGGCACAACACGGGCTAAGGGATACAGATGTGGAGATCACCGCAGAAGAGATAGTCTATTCTTCGTATTACCCAAATGTTATCTCAGGTACATCATTGGATCTTAAGCCATACTGGAAGATCAGTTTCCGGACTCCTTATACAGACGAAGAACTTGAGAATTTCTTTTATTATGAGGATATCTTCAGAGGGGGAGAGGGACACTCGGAATGGTACATTATGTATCCCGCATACGAGACAGAGTGATCAGTGAGGATTGAATCATGGTTATAGAGATCAAAGACATCTGTAAAAGTTTTAAGGTGGAGAAGGAGAATTATAAAGCTCTCGATCATGTCTCCTATGATTTCCACTCCGGCATGATCTACGGGCTTACGGGAAGGAATGGATCCGGGAAAACCATGCTTTTAAAAGCCATTCTGGGATTAATAAAGACGGACTCCGGACAGATCCTGTTTAACGGGGAGGAACTGGAGAGGCCGGAAAGCGCCGGGGCCATCATAGAGAACCCGGGGTTTCTTTCGGAGTATACGGGCTTTAAGAATCTGAAGCTCCTTTCCATGCTGACCGGGAAGGTGGATAACGAAGGGATAAGGAAGGCCATCTTAAAATGCGGCCTTGACCCGGACAGCAAAAAGAAAGTGGCTGCTTATTCCATGGGCATGAGGCAGAGACTGGGCCTGGCCCAGGCCATCATGGAAGACCCGGAGCTTTTGCTTTTAGATGAGCCATTCAGCGGCCTGGATGAAAAAGGCCTCCAGGAGATGTATGAGTTATGCGATGAGATGCGGCGTCAGGGAAAACTGATCATCATCGCCAGCCACAGCAAGGAAGACATTGAAACCCTCTGCGATACTGTCCTGCATATGCAGAGCGGAAGGCTGGAACTGACGGAAAAGGCAGAAGCCGCAGGATAAGACGAAATATAAACTTATCTCGAGATGAATTTTGTCCTTTTACCCAAAAAAGTGCAATGGGAACAATAACGCATAAGAGATATTGCGGATTTATTTTGACCAAGAAAGCAGTGTCTTTTTGGTCAAGAAGAATCCAAAGAAACCAGCTTCTCGTGGCATGGGATTCCAAAGGGAACAGCGTTCCT
>CACZSO010000003.1 GCA_902783795.1 uncultured Eubacteriales bacterium | reverse complement strand
ATAATTGCTGCAATCCTTCCTTAGTTGTGATCGCCCTTTATCAGTTTATAAAGTATAACAAATCGCAGGAATGAATGCAAGAAAACCGCCAAACGCACACCTTTTCATCTTCCAAATGACCCTTCGACACTTCGTTGACTTTTCTCACGAGTTCAGTATAAAATTAAGACTAGATTGTTTTCAGATTATTTTGCTCTGTGAGCGGCTGTATTCAGGGAGGTCTGCCTGATGTCATTTCAGAAAAAAACACTTATATTTGCTTTTGCACTAACCGGTTTGGCAAGTATGCATACTGCTGTATATGCAGATGATATCTATGTAAACATCTTTGACCATTCCTACGTTGGATCCTTTGACGGGAAAGATACCTTCCGGTATGAAGACAGTGAACAGTCCTTTACGATGACCGGCACATGGAAGAACAATGTTCCTTCCGGTGACATGACTATTACCTATGAAAACGAAAAAACAATCACAGCCGACTACGTCGATGGGATCATGAATGGAGCGGTGCTTGTAACAGCTCCGGATCAGACCACCACAGCATATACATGTGTAGAAGGCATACCTGCAGGACTGGTGGAATACGCCAATGCCGCCGGAACTGTATCAGGCTATGATTATTATTATCAAGGACAACTGATTTCCTCACTGATTGATAAATGTGAAGAAGTCAATTATCATCGCCTGTTTAGTCCGTCCTACTATCCTGTGCTTCCGGTAAAGATCAGTGGCACCGTAATGGAAATATTGGATACCCAGCAGTCAGAACTTTTGATACTACAGGATACCTCTAAACATCTGTATGCTGCCCTTTTCTCCAACCTCGAGACAGATAGCTTTAATCAGGGCCTGCTCCCCAATCTTTCTACCGGGGAAACCGTAACGGTATTCAGCTTTTTTCAGTCAGTTAGTGACCTCATCTCTTTTTTCGATAAGGAAGAACTCACCATGAGTGAAATTTGGGGAACCAGGGAACTTGTTTCGTCCAACTCCTCCTTTTCCTCTGTGGCAGAAATGCTCCAGGACGGTCTTCTGCCCCGTAATCTCACTGCAATAAAGCAGTACTATCTGGAGTCGGCCTCGCAGGTTACCAAAAGCATAGACCTGCCGGATTTCTCTATATCAGTCTCCCTGCCCGTGTTACTTCCGTTCTATGCGGAAACGGAAGAAAGCCCCACCTTAGACCGCATGTCTTTGCAGTATTCCTATGAAGAGCTGCTGAAATATCCTTACAGTTACTGCGGCATGTCGGCCGCGCTTACAGGCGAAGTGGTCCGTGCTAATATCGATTATCAGAATGAAGATATTCTCTTCACCGTACGCACCTCAGAAGGAAAAAACACCTGGCATGATTATATTGTCCATTATGATTTCCGGGATGATGCTGAAGCCTCACCGGACAATCTGCTGGTGCCTGTTACCGGGGACACGGTTACCGTAACCGGCACTTACAACGGAAATGCCAAGCTTCTGTCCTTTTCGGATCAGTCAGGCAGCGAAAAAAAACTACTGCCGGTCTATACCTTATTCCCGGCAGTAGAAGCCACATCCTTTACAATTGATTAAGATATAGTTCTACTAACTCCCTCATCACCAGTAAGTTCTCCTAACAGTCGTGGCGGCATTCGTTTTGTTCCACTGCTTTAAACAGTTTCCACGGTTGGGGTATATAAGTTTATATATTCTCGCCCGCCAGACTTTTTTGATAACAGATAGCACAAACAGGGGGCAGACCCTTTTAGCACTTCAACGTGCGAAAAGGATCTGCCCCCCTCGTCTCACATCATTCTATTTATTACCAGTTCGTAATGATCAGTGCCGCTCCCGATATGATCAGTGTTATCGTGATCAGCCGGGCAGTGACTTTCTCATCGAGGAAGGATGCCGCCTTTATTCCGGCAAAAAGCCCCAGCAGCATGAACGGCACCAGTTTCAGAGCCATCAAAAGAGCTCCGGCGGTCAGGATGCCTGCAGCGGTATATGTAATGAGCCGGAAAGTATTCTTGATCAGGAACACTGCGCAGATGTTGGCTTTGAATGCGCCGCTTCCTTTGGTAACCCGGCTGATGTAAGCGCCCAGGAGGGCTCCCACTCCGTACATTCCGCAAATGATACCGGACAGGATGCCGAAAAAGAGCATCCCGGGAGTCAGGATCTTCCTGCTGCTTTCTTCAGCCGAGCCGGAATTATGCATTCCGCGAAATAATATTTCGGCACCGACAAGGACCACCACGGCGCCGAAAACGATCTTGACCAGGCGCACATCGGTATTCTTAAGAAGGAATACACCCAGAAGCGATCCGGCCATCACCATGACGGAGATCGGAATGACCACGGCCGGTCTTAGGTTCTTTCTCTCCCGCCAGGCGATTATGATATTGGATGGATAGCCCAGCACCAGCTCTACCGGTGAGATACTGATATTGCTTCCCGAGAAGGAAAGGATGGTATTGAACACCAGTGTGTTGGCAAATCCGCACAGTCCTTTTACAAAGAAGGCGGCAAATGCTGCGGCTATCCAAATGAACATAATGTCAGGTCCTTTTAATCAGATTTTTTAATTACTCAAGCTCAGCCAGCTCTTCGCTCATGCGCTCCTGGCAGTTTGCGATTACATCGTCGACTGTGGAGGAACCGTCGACTACGAGATAGTCCATTTCCTCGTTGAAGATGTTGTTCAGCTGCAGGAATGCAACAGAAGTCTCATCGGAAGCCATCTTGGGATCGATCGTAGCAGCCATCTCGTTGAACAGTTTCATCTGATCAGCATAGTTGGTGTACTCCAGAGTGCCCATGATGCTCTCTCTGACCGGGATAAAGTTACCGGTCTCGCAGAACAGCTTCATGCCTTCGGCGCTGGTGATGTAGTTAGCGAAGATCGCAGCAGCCTTCGGATACTTGGTTCCTGCATAGCAGAACAGGCCGTTGCCGCCCATGTCGTTGCCGGTCTTGCCGTCTTTCTGGGGCAGATAGGTGATGGCCCAGTTGCCAGGCATGTTCTCTTCCATGGTGGACATATGCCAGCTGCCAGCGAAGTCGATGCCGCACTGCTGAGCAACGAATACGTTGTTGGCTACCATCGGAGCGGTGAAGCCGGTGTTGATCATGGTGTCATCTGCGCGAAGGTCAGCATACCACTGAAGAGCTTCCCTGACGGGATCGGAGTCCATGGTGATCTCAGTCTGGTCTTCGTTAAGAAGAGCGCCGCCGTTCATGTAGATCCAGGGAAGGTAACGATAACCGGAGTTGTTCTCCCAGATACCGGCCATGCCGTAAGGAAGATCATAAGCTTCTTTGAGCTGTCTGCCCATCTCGGCGATCTCTTCCCAGGAATAAGCGTCTTCAATGCTCTCCGGAATGCGGAAGCCCTGCTCCTCGAACATCTTTACGTTGTAGAAGGTAGCCAGCACGTCGGTGTGATGCGGAAGAGCTACGATCTTGCCTTCATAGGAGCAGCCGGAGATGAAGCCATCGGCATAATCATCATAGTCGGCTTTGGAAACATAAGGTGTCAGATCAAGCATAACATCGGCAGCTTTGAATTTGCCCAGTCTCTGATAGGTATAGCGGATAACATCCGGCCAGTCGTTGCCGGCGATCCTGGTGTCGAGCAGGTCACGGAAGTCATTGGACACTCTGTCTATTTTTACTATCACCGGACATTACTATGCTGTCTCGCCGCTGACCATTTGAACGGGCTCCGTCAGCAGCTCTTTCGGCTGTTT
>CACZSO010000002.1 GCA_902783795.1 uncultured Eubacteriales bacterium | reverse complement strand
GTGCCAGGGTATCCTGGGGAATGTTCATCTGTGAGAGGACCTTGTCATCCCGTTCGAACACTTTGATGGCGTACCATCTTTGCTGTTCTTCCGGAAGTCCATGGACTACAGCCTCTTCAATATGGGCCAAAGCATGTTCCACAGGTCCTGAGAAAGTGTGCATGGGCACGGTCTTTCCATGTTTTGCTGCATCGATCGCTGCTTCAGCGGCTTCTATAACACCGTCCTGTTTCAGCGCAGAGACAGCCACCGCTTTGCAGCCAAGCTGTCGGGAGAGTTCTTGCAGATCGATGTGGTCGCCGTTCTTCTTGACGATATCCATCATATTGACCGCCAGGACCACCGGGATCCCCAGCTCCGTAAGCTGAGTGGTCAGATACAGGTTCCGCTCCAGGTTCGTACCGTCAATGATGTTCAGGATGGCATCAGGACGTTCTCCGATCAGATAGTTTCTGGCCACCACTTCTTCCAGGGTGTAGGGTGAGAGAGAGTAGATGCCGGGAAGGTCCGTGATGGTCACATCATCGTGCTTTTTCAGCTTTCCTTCTTTCTTCTCGACAGTAACGCCCGGCCAGTTTCCCACGAACTGATTAGAGCCGGTCAATGCATTAAAAAGCGTGGTCTTTCCGCTGTTTGGGTTGCCCGCAAGGGCTATGCGAATACTCATTTTCCGTTATCCTTTCTGCTTGAGTTACTCCACTTCGATCATTTCAGCATCGGCTTTGCGGATCGAAAGCTCATAGTTCCTCACGGTTATTTCGATGGGATCTCCCAGGGGAGCTACTTTGCGGACATATACCGATGTGCGTTTTGTTATACCCATGTCCATAATGCGCCGCTTGACTGCGCCCTCACCATGAAGCTTCACAACGGTAACCGTTTCGCCGATATTCACGTCTCTCAATGTTTTCATGCAAGATCCTCCTTATCACACCATAATTTTTCTGGCCAGTTCACTGCTGACAGCCACCCGGCTTTCCCGGACTTTAACGATAAGGTTTCCGGCCAGGGTACTGACGATACTGACCTCGCCGCCAATATTAAAGCCAAGGTCTTCCAGATGTTTTTTGACTTCCGGACTGCCGCCCAGCTTCTTGATGATCTGGGGCTGACCGATTTCTGCTAAGTTAAGAGGCATCATTCAATTCCCTCCTGTCGCTTCGGATTAGCAAGCGCTAACTCTCTGGCTTAAAAATATGGTTAGTCTTCCCTAACCGCCCTTTATTATAGTTAGCCCAAGCTTACTTGTCAAGAGAGTTTTCAAGATTTTTATTTTATCCGGCATCTTTCTGCATCTTTACTTGCCGGAAAGGATCTATTGACAAATAGCCGGATGCGCCTCATAATAGGAATGTTACGGGCGTTCGTCATAGTATTACCTATTGACTGAATAGGAATTACATTGTATTATTATAAACACGGCATTCTTAAGAACATTGCAGGATCCATGATGCTGAGTGAACTTATGTGATAATGCAGTTTATTATCTATGAGAGGAGCAAAACATGAAAAAAAGATTAGTTGCACTGCTGTTCGTTCTGGCTTTGGCGGTCACCGCTTTTGCCGGATGCGGAAAAAACGAAGAAACCAAGGATACAGGTCTTCTTGCTTCTGTTAAGGAGCGGGGTTATATTACATTCGGTACAGAGGGAACCTGGAGTCCCTACACCTATCATGATGATAATGACCAGCTGGTAGGTTTCGAAGTCGAAGTAGCGCAGTATATTGCCAAATATTTAGGCGTTGAGGCCCGTTTCATGGAAACCGCCTGGAGCTCTATTTTTGCAGCTCTTGACGCCGGACAGATCGATTCCGTCGCGAACAGCGTTTCTTATAATGAGGACCGGGCAAAGAAGTATGACTTCTCTGAGCCTTATAACTATACACAGTATGCCATCATGACATTGAAGGATAATGATTCCATCAATAGTCTGGCTGATGTAAAGGGAAAGGTCTCCTCAAATGACCCCACCAGCACCATCGGTATGTTTGCTGAGAAGAACGGCGTTATTTTTGACGAGGTCAAAGAAGCAGCCCAGGCTATCAGCGAAGTGAGAAACGGCCGTGCCGAAGTTACCTTCAGCACCACGGTAGGTTTTGCAGATTACTTCAAACAGCATCCTGATGAAGCTTCCCTGTTTAAGATCATCGTTGTCAGCGATCCTGAACCTAATGCTTATATCCCGGTGCTTAAGGGCAATGAAGAATTCATCCAAGTCGTCAATGAAGCCCTGGCTAAAGCTAAGGAAGACGGAACACTTTCTAAACTTGCACTCAAGTATTTTGACGTTGATACGACTAAGCAATAACCTACTGTCCCGTAAATAAATAATCATCTGCAGACTGCCAGGGGATTTCTTTGGCAGTCTGTATCTATAGAAATGAGTTGTATAGTATGAATGAACGTATAATCACTGAACTGGTAGAATCCTTTGGGAAACTGTTCATGGTAGGCCTCAGAGTAACCATTCCCCTGACCCTGGCAGCTTTTTCCACGGGGCTTTTTATCGCCTTGATGGTGGCTCTGGCTCAGATCGCCAGGGTTCCGGTGCTTCGCCGGCTGGTGAGAGTCTATATCTGGATCATCCGGTGCACACCCATGATCGTACAGCTTTTCATCGTCTATTTCGGTCTTCCAACCATAGGTATCAAGTTTAATTCTTTTACCAGTGCCTGGATCGTCATGTCCTTAAGTATCGGCGCTTACTGTTCGGAAACCGTGAGGGCAGCCATAGAATCCGTACCCGTGGGACAGCTGGAGGCATGCTACTGTGATGGACTGACTTTCTGGCAGGCCATGGTCCATGTCATCGTTCCCCAGGCGCTTCGTACCGCATTCCCGCCCCTTTCCAATTCCATCATTGGTCTGGTAAAGGATACCTCCCTGGCCTACAGCGTGGCCCTGGTCGAAATATTAGCCACAGCTCAGCGTATCGCCGCCAGGACCTACGACTATTTCTGGCTGTATCTGGAAGCAGGACTGATCTACCTGATCTTCTGTTCTATATTGACGGTAGCCCAGAGAAAGGCGGAGGCTGCATTGGAGAGGAGAAGATAATATGCTTAGACTTCAGAATGTCTATAAAAAGTTTGGCGACACTATGGTCCTCAATAATGTGAGCCTGGATGTGAATCAGGGCGATGTGGTAGCGATCCTCGGACCCAGCGGCTCGGGAAAAACTACGTTGCTCAGGTGCGCGGGATACCTTACAAAGGCAGACAGCGGCACCCTTACCATCAGCGATAAGCAGTATGATATGAAGAAGATCTCATCCAAGGATCTGAGAGAATACAGACGCAGGGTGGGCTTTGTTTTCCAGAACTTCAACCTTTATGGAAATAAAACAGCACTGGGCAATGTGACTCTGGGGCTGAGGGTCTCCCAGAAAATGCCGAAGGAAGAAGCCGAAGAGATCGGCAAGACTCTCCTGGAAAGAGTGGGACTGGGTGACAGGATGGATTTCTATCCGTCGAAACTTTCCGGCGGGCAGCAGCAGCGGGTGGCTATTGCCAGAGCGCTGGCTACGAATCCGGAAGTAGTGTTCTTTGACGAGCCTACATCTGCCCTGGATCCGGAACTTACCGGAGAGGTGCTGACTGTTATAAAACAGCTGGCTGATGAAGGCCGTACCATGATCGTGGTGACCCATGAGATGGAGTTCGCAAGAAAAGTGGCGACCAGGGTGGTCTTCATGGAAGAGGGAGAGATCGTCGAGGAAAATACAGCCAGGGAATTCTTTGAAAACCCACAGAAGGAAAGGACGAAGGAGTTTATCCATAAGTCCACCACCTGGGCATCCATGACCGAAGAAGAGCAGGCAGCCCTTGAAGCAGGTGCTGACGCACTGCCGGACGTCATCAGGCATGATGCTGACTTTTGATGAGTATTTTATTTAGTGCAGCAAACACGATAAAAAATAAGCGGAGGTAAAGAAAATGTATCTTAGAAATGTCGGGATATTTGTTAAGGATCTTGAAGGCGCCAGAGCTTTTTTTGAAAGCTATTTCGGAGCGAAAGTCCTGAAGACTTATGATAATCCTGAGAAGAATTATTATTCCTACATCATGGAACTGAACGGACCCGGCTGGATAGAGCTGATGTCTAAACCTGAAGTGGTGGATCTGGGACAGGATCCGAACCGTCTGGGGCTGGCCCATATCTGCATCTGCACGGATACCCGTGAGCAGCTGAACACCATCATCAAACGGTTTAAAGAGGATGGCTATACCATCCAGTACGAACCCTCAGAGCCCGACGGCCCCGGCGAAGTCCGTGCGGTGACCTTCGAGGATATCGTCATAGAAGCCAACTACGGATATTGATATAGACACCGCCGTCTTATTGAAAGCACCGGATGGGAGGTAATACATGACAGATCCGATACTTAAGGAAAAACTCGATAAGATCGACAGGATCAGACTGGCTGATCTTCCGACGCCTGTTTATCAGCTGAAGAGGATCTCTCAGGAATTACAGAAGAATATCTGGATAAAGAGAGATGATTTTACCGGGGCGGAAATGTCCGGAAATAAGGTGAGGAAGCTGGAGTTTACTATAGCCAAAGCACTGAAGGAAGGCGCTGATGTACTGATAACTGCCGGGGGTATCCAGTCAAACCATGCCCGTGCTACAGCTGCGGCAGCGGCACGTCTGGGTCTGGATTCTCATCTGGTACTGAGCATTTCGGAAGAACCTGAGGTGGAAGGAAACTACCTGCTGGATCAGATGCTGGGGGCAAAGATCACGCTGCTTTGTGAGGACGAAGGCATTACATTGTCTGAAAAGATGAAAGAGGTGGCGGAAGAGTACCGGCAGGCAGGCCGGAAACCATATATCATCCCTGTAGGCGCATCGGACGGCGTAGGTAATTTTGGGTATTTAAATACTGTCCGGGAGATCATGACGCAGGAAGAAGCGTTGGGTGTCCGGTTCGACGCCATTGTGTGCGCCGTAGGTTCCGGAGGCACGTACAGCGGGCTGTACCTGGGGAATAAACTCTTTAAACTGGACAGGAAGATCGTGGGGATCACCGTCAGCGATAATAAAGACTATTTCATGAAAGTCTGCGCTTCCATTGTCAATGAGACACTGGCCTCTCTGGATGAGCAGCCGGAGGAAGATTTCGACTTCACTTTTATAGACGGTTATAAGGGCAGGGGGTATGCACTGTCAAGCCCGGATGAACTAAGGTTCATCACTGAAGTGGGCATGAAAGAAGGTATCATCTTAGACCCCGTCTATACCGGCAAAGCATTCCGGGGATTATACAGTGAGGTTCAGAAAGGTACCTTTGATGGGTGCGGGAATATCCTGTTTATCCATACCGGCGGCCAGTACGGACTTTTCCCCAAACAGGGACAAGTGGCCGAAGTGCTGTAAAACCTTTTAGAAAGAAAAACTGCCGGAGGGCTCAGCTCTCCGGCAGTTTTTGTTATGCCTTAAACAATATCTTGAGATAGTTCCAGAAGTAGTACGGCACCAGGTAATCGGTGTGGTAGTAGTCTGAAAGGGTGTAGTAAATATTGTTCTTTGAGGGATCAGGTCCGTAGGAGAAGCCTTCTGCCCGGGTAAGGAGCCTTACCTGGAGACGCATGCCGGCACCGTCCCTCTTGCCGCCGCTTCCTGCATAGATGAAGAAGGGAAGCCCTGGATGGGCTTTGATAGGTGCCGTAATATAGTCAACGACCTCTTCATCGGTAAAGGTTGGGAAGGGACCGCTTCCGGGAGGCATGGGCATAGGCTTATCCCCGGCGATACCGCCGCTGGTGGGGCAGAACCATCTGAAATATTCGAAACAATAGTGGAACATGCGCCAGGTCCAGCCGCCGCCTCTGGAGTAGCCGGAAAATGCGCGGTGATCCCGGGAGGCTTTGACCCCTTCATCTGAGGAATCTTCAAGATAGGTGTGATATCTGGATTCCAGTACAGGAATAATATCCTGGACGATCTCTTTATAGTAGTAAGGAGGAATGCCGGGAGTCCAGCCATCGCCGGATTCGGCACCGCCGGTCTGGACCCTGATATCGGCATCACGCATGGGATCCATGTAATAGGTTACGAACACGATGATGCAGGGATCCAGTTCACCGGAGTCGAAGAGCATGTCAAACATGTATTTATTGCCGCCGATGGCAAACATGGCCGGCTCACAGGTATTGCCGTGCTGGAAATAAAGGACATTATACTTCCTGCTGCTATCCTCTTTATCGTAGCAGTAGGGTAGGTAAACGTAGGCGGTCTTATGATAGGTCTTGCCGTTTTCATAGACTGCCGTGTCATAGTCAAAACGTTCAACGGTGCCCATTCTTTCCGGGACACCGGTCCTGAGATAAGGATTCTCCTCGAATATGGTTTCGTAGTCCAGGACTTCCCCGGGCTGGGTGATCACTTTTCTGTAATTGCTCATAGATCATTCCTTTCTGAACAAAGTCTTGTTTTTAACAGTAGTCGATTTTTATACTTTATTTATAGCATATCATATAGTATAATCAATACCACAGGCACTAGAAAAACAGTGGCAGAATGGATGATTTCTCATCATTATCTGCGATGGTGAAGACTGCTGACCTGTCTTTAGACTGAAATGAAAATGATTCAGAGAATCAATATAAAGGAGAGAAGATAATGCTGCTGAGTATTATATCGATCATTGCCAATGTTGTATTCTATATAGTTCTGAACATAGAGATGTATACGGACCGGACTATGATGCCCAACGGCCAGTATCGGGAATGGCAGCGAAGCCCCATTTCCCGGCTGCGTATCGCCGACCAGAAATATCTGCTTACGTTCCAGATCATCCTGGCGGCCATCAGTGTGATCACCAGTCTGCTGGTCCTGTTTGGCATAAATAACAGTATCATCAAGTGGATCCAGCGTATCAGCACCGCGGCCTCAGCTGCTATGTTTATCATCATTATGATCGTGACATCCAACAGTCATGTCAACTATGTCTGAAGCGGAAAGCGAACACGACTGGATGTATTAGTACCTGAGGGTACAGAAGCTCCTGAAAAAATATCCCACTTCTTTACTATTTATGCTATAATACCTGTGTGAATAGAAAAAAGTCGGTTGTTTGCAGTACGAGAGGAGAGAATCGTGAAAAAGATTATTGCATTGATACTTACTTTAGGTCTGACCGTGATGGTATTGGCTTCGTGCAAGACAGATTATGACCCGGTGGCAAAAGCCATCGGCGGAAAGACTTATGTCTGTGAAAAAGAAGGGCTTGGCGGAGACTTTGAGATCTCATTCACGGCAGATAACAGGTATTCCTACAGGGAAGGACCTTCCAGTTCATATAAGGGTTATGGAATATGGACTATGCAGGATGGCCTGCTTTTGATGAAGGATAGGAGCGGATATTCGCTGGTCTTCCGTTTTGCCATAGAAAACGATGGAGATACTTTGGTCTACCAGGGTGCGATATCCAGCGATTTCTGGTATGTGAAGATAGAAGACGGGACGAAATTTAATGCAAAAAAATGACAGGCTTTCTTTTGAGGCTGTCATCATACGGGACGGCTTATTTTCATAAGCCAGAGCCACTTAAAAGGCCGCGGAACTGTTGAAGCGGCCTTTTTAAGTACCTGAAAACAGAGATCAGGATGAACAAGTCATGAATTATCTGGAAGAAAGAAATCAAAAGATCATCGATGCAGTGATAAAAAAGGCAGAGACTCTCTGCCCGGGATCTCTGGCCCTCATAGGGATCAACGGATCTTTTATGACAGGGGATTATTATGAAAAATCTGACCTGGACCTGCTGATCGTCATCAATGACCAGAAAGGCCAGATCCTAAGCCGCACCTTTATCCAGGAGGACCTCCAGGTCGGGCATGATATCTATTGTGTTGACTGGGACTATCTTAAGCATGAAGCAGCTTATATGCATCCGAATATTTCCAAACTCCTGGATGCCGTCATCGTATATGCAGCGGATGAGGCGTATAAAGAAAAGCTGGAGACCCTGCGTAAACAGGCCAGGGACATCCTTAATGCGCCTTTCTCAAAAGAGGACTTTGAAAAAGCAGCGCATTTACTGACAGAAGCAGAACATTACTATGTAAGGGCCATGCTTTCAGACAGCCTTTCGGAGGTACGCCAATGTGCCGGCGGTGTGATCTATTATATCACGGATGCTATGATGATGCTGAATAAACAGTATTATCATCTGGGCGTGAAACGGGCATACAGTGAACTGGAAGCACTGAAAGACCGGCCGGAAAACTTCTGCAGCATGATAGAGAACGTCATATCAGCATTGTCTTCTGAAGCGGTAAAAGCCCGGCTGACCACTCTTATGAAGACTTCCGGAGAAGTGTTCCTTAAAGTGAAGGGATTATTTCCGGAAAACAAAAAACCGGCTGGCCCGGATACCATCGGCGGCACTTATGAAGAGATGGTCTCCAACTGGCGGAATAAGGTCTACCTGGCGGCATCGGAAGGGAACCGGTATCTTTCTTTCATGAGCCTTACCAGTGCTAACGGAATGTTTGAAGAGATCCGGAATGAGGTCGATATCGACCGTTATGACAGCATGAGCTGTTATGACCCGGAGGACCTTCAGAAGACCGCAGAGGCTTATGACAAAGTACTTAAGGATTATCTGAAAGAGTATAAAAAAGCAGGAGTTCCGGAGAACCGGTACCCGGATGTAGAGGCTTTTGTAGAGGATTATGTAAAAGATACAGAGACAAAATACTCTGAACCAGGTTGCTTCGATGAATTCCTGGAAGAGTCGGAATATGTGGATCATCATGATCCTTCTGTGCAGGCCCTGGCAGAAACACTGCGTAAGGACCATCCTGATGAGCTGGCACTGATAAAAGAGACTTATGAATATGTCAGGGACCAGATCTACCATTCATGGGATGTCCAGGATACCCGGGTAACGGTATCTGCCAGCGATGTCCTGAGGGAAGGTGTGGGCATCTGCTGGGCGAAGGCGAATCTGCTGGCAGCGCTGTTAAGGGCCAATGGCATCCCGGCAGGCTTCAGTTATCAGCGGCTGACCCTGGGAGATACGCCGGATACAGGTTATTGCATTCACGCGTTGAATACCATCTACGTCTCCTCGCTGGATAAATGGATCAGACTGGATGCCAGAGGTAACAAGGAAGGGATCCAGGCAGAGTTTTCCACCGATGAGGAGATCCTGGCTTTTCCCATCCGTTCAGAGGGAGAAGTGGATTATCGTGACAATCACGCCCGGCCGGATCCGGGGCTTATGAAGGTACTGAAAGAAAGCACGGATGCCCTGGATATGTATCTTCACCATCTGCCGGACCAGTTGTCATATACAAAAAAGGAAAGCTAAGAGATTATTTGACTTATGAAAAGGATTTTTTACAATGCCCGGGTCTATACCGGTGAAGAACAACTGCAGCAGGCCTTTCTTATAGAGGACGATGTGATCGCGGCTGTCGGAAGTGACGAGGAAATATTGGCCCTTCGGGATGCGGAAACAGCTGCAGAAGATATGCAGGGGCGCTTTATCTGCCCCGGCTTTAATGACTCTCACATGCATCTTATGGGCTTTGGCGAGTCGCTGGATCTGGCTCAGCTGGCGCCTCATACGGACAGCCTCCAGGGCATGATCGCGTACCTGAAGGACTATGTGAAGGAACATCCTGTCAGGGAGAACCAATGGCTCTTCGGCCGGGGCTGGAATCAGGATTATTTTACGGATGTTAAGCGAATGCCTGACCGCTATGATCTGGATCAGATCTCGACAGATTATCCTATTCTGCTGACCAGGGCCTGCGGACACGCCTGTGTGGTGAATTCCAGGGCTTTGGAGATCATGGGTGTCACTGCCGAAACACCAGTGCCGGAAGGCGGGAGCATCGGCGTGGAAAAAGGACAGCCAGACGGGCGGTTCTACGATAATGCCATGATCCTGCTGGATCCCTTCATGCCGGTCCCGGATAAAGAAACATTGAAAGATATGATCCGGCTGGCATGTAAGAAACTGAATTCTTATGGCATCACCAGTGTCCAGTCGGACGATTATGGCACAGCCGCATCTTTTGAAATGGCCAATGAAGCATATAAAGAGCTGGAGCAGAGCGGTGAGCTTACGGTCCGGGTCTATGAGCAGGCTAATTTTTCAGATGTTAAGACGTTAGGCCGCTTTATAGCGGAAGGACATGTGACCGGTGAAGGAACAGACATGTTCCGCATCGGTCCGCTGAAAATGGTGGCGGATGGCTCTTTAGGCAGCCGTACAGCTTATCTTTCCTGTCCTTACCATGATGCGCCGGAAACGCAGGGCCTGCAGATGTTTACAGCATCTGAAATGAACGAGATGATCTCTTACGCTAACGCCCATGGGATGCAGGCAGCGGTCCATGCCATCGGTGATGCCTGCCTGGATATGGTGCTGGATGCTGTGGAAAAAGCCCTTAAGGAACACCCCCGGGATGATCACCGCCACGGCATCGTACATTGCCAGATCAGCCGTCCGGACCAGCTGAAACGGATCCATGATCTTAAAATGCATGTGTACGCCCAGTCCGTATTCCTGGACTACGATAATCACATCGTCGAAAGCCGGGTGGGGAAGGAGATGGCCGGCAGCAGCTACAGCTGGAAAACATTGATGGATATGGGTGTCTCAGTCTCCAATGGTTCGGACTGCCCGGTAGAACTGCCGGACGTTATGCGGGGTATAGAATGCGCCGTGACCAGGACCTCGCTGGACGGCACCGGCCCCTATCTTCCCGGCCAGGCATTTACAGTAAAAGAGGCCCTGGACAGCTTCACCATAAGAAGCGCCGAGGCAAGCTTCGAAGAGGGGAGAAAGGGAAAACTGCAGCCTGGATACCTGGCTGATTTCACTGTCCTCAGCCGTAACCCGTTTGAAACGGATGTGAAAGCGCTGCACGAGATCAAAGCAGAAGAAACCTGGCTGGGGGGAAAACAGGTCTATTGATTTGATAGAGGTTTTCATATGAAGTTTTTTGAGAACATTCGAAAAAACAGGACAACAGTGATGTTTTTCATCGCCTGCTGTGTGGTCTTCGCGATGCTGGTCATCCCTGTCACAGCATGGGCGGATAAGAGTGATGTGGTGAAGGTGGATAATGGTATCCCAGTGGTGTATTTGAACATTGATGAAACTCAGGGGACCATCGAGGATATGATCGCGAGTCCTGACCACAGTGTATATTGCTACGGAACGATCACCATCGATGTGCCGGAGGGGTTCCACTACACGGATTTTGAGGATGTTGTGTGTGAGGGCATCCAGGAACTTTCCATGAGCATCCGGGGCCGGGGCAATTCTACCTGGAAGAAGGATATTAAGAAGCCCTATAAGATCAAACTGGATAAGAAGACAGATGTCTTTGGCCTGGGGAAAAATAAGCATTGGGCGCTCCTGGCAAATTCCTCGGATAATACCCTGATCCGGGACCGGATCACAGCCTGGCTGGGAGATGAGATGGGATTCGATTTCACGCCCCGCGGCGTGCCCGTAGATCTGGTGATGACGGGGCAGGAATATGGTTCAGTCTATCTGGGCAGTTATTATTTTACCGAAACTGTGCGTGTGGATGATAACCGGCTGGAGATCGCGGAGCTTGAAGAAGATGATACGGACCCGGCTGTCATCACTGGAGGCTATCTGCTTCAGGACGCAGCCCAGCTTCGAGACGGGTCCCTGGACCGTTTCTATACAAAACGAGGGGTGGACTGGGGCACAGAGACCCCCTCCTTTGATACGGAGACAGCAGCTCTCCTTGCAAACGGAAAAGACGGAGATTCAGCCGATACGCCGGGCACATTGACAGACGCTTACGAGAATCATGCCCAGCAGGAATATATACAGAATTACATTCAGGAGTTCGAAGATATATTGTTCGAAGAAGGGACAGCCTACCGCGAACGGATGGATGTGGAAAACGCAGCGAAATATTGGCTGATGAATATTTTCCCGCTGAACAACGATGCCTATGCCACCGGCAGCACCTATATCTACAAAGACCGTGATCCTGAGGGAGGGATCAGCAAACTTTACTGGGGTCCCTTGTGGGATTTTGACTATGCCTGGGATTACATGGAAGAGACTGAGGGCCTCACTTATGGGCATGACTGGCTGAAGCCCTTGTTTTATGACAGAGAACAGGGCGGTTTTATAGAAGAAGTGCATAAGCAGTGGCCCAAATTAAAGGCACTGGCGGAAGAACTCATAGAAGACGGCGGCATCATCGACCGTTATTATGAGGAAACAAAGGCGTCCGCAGAACAGGACCGCCAGATCTGGCCCATGGAAAAAACGGGCACTTATGAGGATGAGATCAAAAAACTGAAGATCTGGATCAGAGACCGGCTGGCCTGGTTTGATGAAAATCTGGACCAGATAGATAACCTGATGCATAAAGTGACGCTGATGTCCGGCCAGGAAGTCTATCTGACGGATTTCCAAAGGGATGGCGATAACTATTCCATCCAGGGGATATATCCCGAGCTGGAGGGCTATACTTTCCTTGGCTGGCTGGATGAGGATGGCAATGAAGTAGAGTCAGACATCAGGATCTACGAGGATAGGGTCTTGACGGCCAACTATGTTCCGGACAGTGAGATGACCCATGCGAAGGATATTGCCTTCCGGAAGGATTCCGACATTATCCAGCGGAATATCATGATGCCCACCTACCAGATCCAGTACGAAATAATACCGGCTGATGCAGAAGATCAAAAAGTCAAATGGTCTTCTTCCAACGAAACTTTTGCGACGGTGGATGAATATGGAAAAGTACGTTACAGTGGGACCGGCGAAGCCACTTTTACCGCTGCGTTAAGGCTGGGGACCACCCGGACCTTTACCTTGACCGTAACGAATGAT
>CACZSO010000001.1 GCA_902783795.1 uncultured Eubacteriales bacterium | reverse complement strand
GGCTGGGTGATGCAGCTTCATTACGGCGTCCGCAGGAACAACAACGGTCCGATGTTTCGCGCTTTAGGACCGGATACCGGCTTCGACTGCGTAAGCAACAACGTTTCATCAGCGGATACCGCGGCTTTCCTCGGAGCGCTCGCGGACGAGGGTATCCTGCCGAAAACGATCCTCTACAGCCTGGATACGAACGACAACGCGGCCATCGATACGATCATCGGATGCTTCCAGAACGAAGAAGCCGTGGGCTACATCCAGCATGGCTCGGCATGGTGGTTCAATGATCATCTGGACGGCATGACCAGCCAGATCCGGTCCCTGGCAGCCCTCGGATACCTGGCCGGCTTTGTGGGCATGCTGACCGACAGCCGCAGCTTTTTGAGCTATCCGCGCCATGAGTACTTCCGCCGGATCCTTTGCCGGGTGATCGGCGAATGGGTAGAGGAAGGAATGTACCCGGACGATGAAGAAACACTCAAAGAAATCGTAGCCGACATCAGTTACAACAACGCAAAACGCTATTTCGGATTTACCGGGTGACTCACGTCATTTCCTTGAGCCTCATGGACAGACATGATAAAATGTATAAAAAAGAGAAACTGTGGATATTTTTTGGTATATACAGGAGGAAACCATGATCGAATCAAGAGGAAATTCAAATGAGATCACGAGAAGGTATCTTGACAGCCTTCTGATCGAAACCCGCTACATGAATTCCAGGATTCCGGAACTGGAAACGGAACTGTTCGGTAAGAAGGTCCCTTCACCGGTCATGACGGCAGCGCTGTCTCATCTGGATCATTTCATGTTCCCGGGAGCTTCTAAAGCGTATCTGGAAGGCGTGGTCCGGTCGGGCGCAGTTCTCTGGCTGGGAATGGCAGAAGAAGAGGAAGTGGAGATGTACGCGCAGACCGGCGTGACCATGGTCGAAGTCATCAAGCCTTATGCGGACCGTGACCTGATCTATAAAAAGATCGAACAGGCGGCAAGACTTAAGATGCTGGCCGTGGGTATCGATATTGATCATCCGTTTTCCGAAGATGGCGAATATGATGAAGTGGATGGGTATCCAATGCTGCCGATGACAACGGAGGAGCTGAAGGAGATCTGCGCGTTTTCACCGCTGCCGGTGGTCGCCAAGGGCGTGCTGAGCGTATATGATGCCAACGAGGCAATCGATGCGGGTGCTGCAGGTCTGCTGTTGTCTCACCACAATAACCGGATCGTGAGTGCCATCCCCCCGCTGATGGCGATGCCGAAGATCCGCGCTCATATGAAAAAACAGGTTCCGCTTTTCGTGGACTGCGAGATCCGCAGCGGTATGGATGCTTTCAAAGCACTCTGTCTGGGCGCGAGCGGAGTTGGTGTCGGGCGCCCGCTGATGACCGCGCTGAAGAAAGATGGTCCGGACGGAGTTGCAGCTTATCTTAAAGAAGTCAACGACGGACTGCGCAAGGCGATGGCCTATACGGGCTGCGCTGACATGTCGTCACTCGATGAGACGATCGTGTGGGGAGTCCGGTAAACAGAGTGAGTCCGGGAAATACAGGGCTGTGAAGCGGATGGGAATGATCCCATGGCTTCACAGCCTTTTCAGTTTGTGATGAGATTATATTTTTGCTTGACAAAGGGTGGAAGGTGTATTATAAGTGTACTAAGACAAGTAATACACTTAACACTCATGAGTTATCATTTGCTTATTCACAGTAATGAGCTGGCGCAATAAAAAGGAGGAACAGAGGGATGATCTTGATCGATTATCAGGACCGGAGACCGCTGTATGAACAGATCGTCGAGAAATTTAAGATGCTGATCATGCGGGGCGTTCTTGAGGCAGATACACAGATGCCGTCCGTTCGAAGTCTTGCCGCAGAGCTGTCCATCAATCCCAATACGATCCAGCGCGCGTACGCGGAGCTGGAGCGGCAGGGATTTATTTACCCGGTCAAGGGCAGAGGCAATTTTGTCTCACCGGACCTGAAGGTAAAGGCAGAACGCCGGCGCGAGTATACGGAGAAGCTGAGAGGGCTTCTGAAGGAAGGGCATGACATGGGCCTGGAGCGCGAAGAGATCCAGGAGCTTCTGGATGAAGTATGGAGGGATAAGACATGATTGAGATAAAACATGCGGTCAAATCATTTGATCAGGTCGAAGCGATCCGCGACCTGTCGCTTACGATCCGGGACGGCGAAGTGTTTGGCCTTGTCGGGACAAACGGTGCGGGAAAGAGTACGCTGCTCCGGATGGTCGCGGGCATCATCCGTCCTGACAAAGGAGAGATATTGTCAGATGGTTCGGTTATCTATGAGAACGAAGAACTCAAGAAAGAGATCTTCTACATTTCCGATGAAGGATATGTGTTCCCGAATTCGGTCCCGCTTGAGATGATGCGCTTCTATATGTCGGTCTATCCAAGCTTTCAGGAGAAGCGCTTCCATGAACTGATGAGCCGGTTCGGGCTTGATGAAAAGCGGAAGATATCCACTTTCTCAAAGGGAATGAAAAAGCAGCTGGCGCTGATCATTGGTATGTGCGCGGGCACGAGATATCTTCTGTGTGATGAGACATTTGACGGGCTCGATCCGGCCATGCGCCAGGTCATCAAGGCCTTGATCGCCCAGGAGATCCTGGACCGGGCGTTTACGCCGGTGATCGCGTCCCACAATTTAAGAGAGCTTGAGGACATCTGCGATACCGTCGGACTGCTTCATGAGGGCGGGGTCCTTCTTTCAAAGGATCTGACGGAGCTGAAGACGCACATGCACAAGGTCCAGTGCCTGATCTCCGACAGGGAGAAGGAATCCGCACTGATCCAGGCGCTCGACATCCTGGAAATCAAGAGGCAGGGAACCCTGCTGATCATCACGGCCCGCGGGACCCGGGAAGAGATCATGGCAAAAGTACAGGAAGCGGATCCGCTTTTCAGCGAGATCATACCGCTTTCCCTGGAGGAGATATTTATCAGTGAAACGGAGGTGGCTGGATATGAGATCAAGAACATCCTCTTCTAAGTTGTTTTTGGAACTTTTCCGGAAGCAGATATGGGTATTTGCCCTGTCCTGTTTTGGATATTTCATGGTTGGACCTGTTCTTTTCCTAATGAGGATCGGAGAGTGGGAAGGGAACAGTATGTATGGAAGCGCGCCGAGCAGAGCTGAAATGACGGAGATGTTTCTCCAGATCGTCAGGGGCGGGGACGGCGGCTCGAACCTGATGATCCCCTTTATACTGGGTACGCTTGCCCTGGGGGTCGTGGCTGCCTGGAACGGTTTTTCCTATCTTCACGCCCGCAATAAGGTGGACCTTTATCATTCGCT